>CAMWNY010000007.1 GCA_947175775.1 uncultured Lachnospiraceae bacterium
TTTAATATAAATGAAATCATATATCCGATTAACAGTACAACAAAACAGATAATCAGCGGCAGCAGTATACGATTAATGTGAATCCCGTCTGCCAAAATATACCAAAGAGCCGAAACTAATCTGCTCTCCAAAATTACAGTATGTATCAAATAGATGCCAAAGGTACAAGAACCCGCTGATATTATCAGTCTGCTGATTGATCTGTTTACCTTTATTTTCATACACAGATATTTTATTGTAATATAGACCGATATGCACAGATACAACATAAAAATATTGTGAAATTCCTGTGACAGCGACTCCGGAAGCACTCCTGTTATCGTTTGCCTGTAGCACGTCATAAAGCAGGAAATAAGAACCCCCGTGACACTCAAAAACCACATTGCAGCAACATGCTGCTTTTTGATTTTACTTATGTCAAATCGGTACTCAAGATAATATCCCGTTATGGGGTATAATACGATATTACATAAAAGCCACGTTAACCGAACGCTTGTATTTACGGATACTTCACCTTCCCACAAAATAAACTCAATGCATGGAAGAATGGTTTCATACAAAAATGATATTCCCAATAAATATAAAAACATTCTGTCCGTCAGGTTTTTTGCAAGTCCTCGCAAAAAAGGAAGACTGATTAACAACGCTATATATGCATATAAATACCAAAACGAAACTTTAATATTCCCTTCATAAAGTTCCACGATAAATACTTTTAGACTTAACTGTGACGATATTCCCATCAAGTATTTTCTAATATAAAAGAAGAGCGAAAATGATACCAATACGACTGCCATTCTAAAAATTTTTTTAAACCATATCGTTTTCAGTGAATAATCTTTCCCTAGCAAAAGCGCCCCCGTTATCATAAAGAACAGCGGTACGGCAGTCTTACTGGCGATTGACAGAAACAAAGAAATCCAATAATACACCGTGCCAATATCATATGTCGAAAAAAGAAAAAAACCACGGTCTCCCGTATGATTAAAAATGACCCAAAATGCAGCTATGATTCGAATAAGCTCTATGTGCAGCAGATTTCTTTCCTGTTTCATTATGATTTACCCCTTAATCGCTTGAAGTGTATAAAAAGACAATCCTATTGGAATAACCAGATTTAACGTCAGCGCCACTGTCTGAATTGTCACATAACCCCAAATATATTGCTTTATTTTTTACTGTTTTGCCACTCAAAATGTTATTTTTTAGAGTATATATTATATTATAGTAAAAAGCAAGCACTTTCAGCCCCTGAAGCATAAAGCAGGCAAGCCACCACTATCCAAAATACTGAACTGTCTGTATTCCCTTCCCAGTCTGCGGCTTTGTGCCCGATTAAGCCATTCGCGGTATCTCATTTAAAGTCCGCTTTCTTCGTCTTCCAACTGTTTATATCATTTGCGTCACCGTTTATCGTGTATTGTATGATGTAATTTTTATAAATGGACACATACGACCGTTCCCGTTTCGCATCTATAGGAATTTCGTCGAGGCATGCGCCATATACCGCACTGTCCCCGCCCGCAGCCCTTATGACGGTCGGCAGAATATCCCCTTGCGTGACAGGCGCATGAAGAACCTGCATCTCATCACTCGTCTGATATGCTTCCTTCACAAGCAAAACAGGCATGGAAACCGTTTCCGGCCTCTGTTCTCCACTCGTATAAGACACACCGTTTCCGTGGTCGGCTGTTATGATAATCGTCGCCGAATCATACAAATCAAGTGCCTTTAACTGTTCCAAATATTCATATACAATGCGCAGGCAGCCTCGTTCCTGTTCCTCTCTGCCAACCTCTCTCCCCGATTTGTCAAATTTCAAATCAGCCGACATATAATAGGGCGCATGCGCTCCTCTCATATGATAAAACCGGAAAGCATTTTCATATGCGTCGTTTACGGATAACCCTTCGCCAATCAGACTTTCATAAAACGGAAAATCATTGTCAATATCCCACTGCCCCTGCGCCTGCGTCATGCCATTGATTTCATCCGTATAATACATGTATGAATCTTTTAATGCAAACGGCAGCGTTTTATACATCGAACATTTCCACATAGTCGAAATGGTATTGAAAACATTGCTCGTTCTCTTAATCTCTTCGCTATAGTTTGAAATAACTCCATATTCTTTCTCTGTCAGATACCCTCCATGCGTATATATCCCGACATCAAATCCGCACTCCTTGAGATCATGCAAAAAATCACTATTCTCATATGCAGTACGTCCATACAGCTCTCCCATCTCCTCACTCCACGCAACACCCGTAAGCAAATATGGAATCGCCGTACTGGTATGTGCAAATTGGGAAGTTGCATTGTCATAAAAGCAAAAGTCATTTAAAGGTGCAACAAACTCCGGATCCTCAGCCTTTAGCTCCTGAAACCACCGATTGTCAAAATTGTCAAGTATAAAAACAAGAATATTGTTTCCGCCCGACAGCTCCAGTGAATATTCATCCGTAAGCCCCGCCCTGTAAGAAGCATTATCCAGCTCAGTCGTCAAACACATCACGCCAAGCGTTACCAGCTGTATCAGAATAATATACAGACAGATTCCGTTATAAACCCTGATTATCTTTCCCTTTTTTATACCAATCACTATGACAGCAGCAATTATCGCAATCCACAGACCCGCATTTACCGCCATTGATGCCGCAGACCATTTCTGCTCATTCCCGTCTAACAGATCAAGTTTTCCGTTCAGAAGAATATATTGCAGATAATCCATGAGCACAATGCCAAAAAGCAGCAGTTTAAAAAGACGAAATGACCGCACAGTCAGAACTGCCGCTGCAAGAAGCACAACAATGCCCCCTAAAACAATTGCTCCTAACAGCAGGGAGCCAAAAAAACCGGCGTAAGCATTTTTAAATTCATCCATATTGGTTAAATACAGCTCATTGGGGAGAAAAATCCCGTTCATCACAATCCAGCTGCCAATCACAGGCAAAAATCCAAACACATGTTTCCTATACTCCCTGCCGTTTGCAAAGGTCATGTCTCTTTTATAAAAGACAGCAAACAAGGCGGAAAGGATAATTCCTGCCGCGTAAAACCACGTAAAGGTTTTATTATTTATTTTTCCGTTGCTAAGCAAAAGCAAAAATACGCCAAAGAACACATATTGGTTCAGCAGAGTAATAAATCGAACACATTTGCCCCGAAAAACAAGACTGACAGCCACCGGAAAAAGCGCCGCCGCCGCTGCAAGCGGCGCACCGTAATGTACGAACGTGTGTATCCCCATGTCCCAAAAACTCTCTAACAGCGTATCTTCCCAATTTCCAATCAAATACTTCACGGCAGATGCCGCAAAATAAAAGCCGTGAAAAAAGAAGATGCCTGTCCTTACCCACTGCATGGCAGAACTGCGTCTGTCCGCCTTTTTCTCGACAACTATCCATATTCCGGTCGAGAGAAACGCGAGCAGGGCAAAAAACAGCAGGATAATCACCATATTACCTTCCATCGTTTTCCAGTCCTCCCTTATCTTTACTCCATAGCATTCCAAAGGAATTCATTATCTTTGTTAAAATTTCCCGATTTATTATACTACAATTTCTCCACATATGCTATTATGTAATTATTAAATATATTCATTTACACAACAACAGTCAGGTATTAATATGCGGAAAAAATTGATTCTTATACTTTTGGTACTGATCCTCACCCTGTATATTTCCAAAAACTACTATCAGCTTAATCTGATTCAGGGAACGTCCATGTATCCGACATATAAAAATATGCAGTTTACCTTAATTGACCGGCGTGCCGCAGATTTTCAATGCGGAGACGTTATTGTATTTTACTGCCCTTCACAAAACAGTACTATGGTAAAACGTATCATCGCAGGTCCCGGCGATGCCATTCAAATTACAAACGGAATCGTACAGGTAAACGGTGATCCAAGCCCTTACGTCTGTGAGCCTGTATCATACGGCGGCATTGCCCGTGACACGCTTACGATAAGCGCGGACCATTTTTTTGTGATGGGCGATAATCCTGCGCAGAGCAGAGACAGCAGATATGAGGAAATCGGGTGTATCGACCGCAGTCATATCGTAGGACGCCTGATTCCAAACCGTCCCCCGCAATGTGAAAAGCAGTCCCTTGTAAATTAGACTGCTTTTTAAATTACACATGCTATTTTATTGTAATATCATCCGATTCAACTTCTTTATTCTTGTTTTCATCAATCCCAAGCGTATCATTTAACTTTCTCTTAGCCCTTCGAAAATAAATTCCCGCAACAGCGCCGATTGCAATCACAATCCCCGCCACTGCCTGTATCGCATAGGTTGCCACGGAAGGGTCAATATATGCCTGCGAATTTTCACCGAACAAAAGCATTCCGCATACGCATAAATACCCCACACCAAATATCTTTAAAAATCCTTTTTTCATAATCGTTCTCCTTTTCATCCTTTCTTCCTCTCCTCAATTTTCTTCTGTATCTGCGAAACAAGATATTTTGCTCCCACTTGTGCGCTCGTACCGTTATGATATACGTACTCCTCCACAAAACGCCCAATCTTTTCATAATACGCCCCACTGTTCTCCAGCAGCATTCGCACAGACTCTGAAATTTGATCAAGCCGGTCCAAATCAACCGAACATCCGATCTCATCACGAAGGAGAATATTAAGCGGTACCGTATCAATTTTCTGATATTCCGGATTCATCACCTTCATGGGTGTATTAACAAACAATACAGGTTTTCTCGTGGTATATGCATACTCATAAGCGATGCCCGACCAGTCTGTAATCATAAGATCCGCCTCAAACACCACAGCGTTTGAAGAAAAATCTGTCTGTATCTCAATATCCGCATCCTGTTCATAGCGCTTTTTTAACTGCTCCATCAGCTCCGCTCTATGGCGCACATGCTGAGGATGCGGGCGTACCGTTACATAATACCCCTGTCCTTTTAAATTATCAAGTATTTTTTCCAGACAGCTGTCAACAATATTGTCCTCCTGCCATGAGGGCGCAATTAAAATACGTTTTTTATCACAGTCAGATGGTTCTAACCGCGCATAATCCGCACGCATCTCGTCAAGTAAGGAATACCCCCACTCCACAAGCTTTTTTTTGGGAAGTCCGTATACTGCCTCTGTCTTTTCGATTTCTTCCTTTTGATGCTTTCCTACACAAAACACGGTATCATAGTGGTCCATAGAACCGGTCCGCATGGTGAGATTCAGGCTGTCCATACCATGCGGTATATATACATACTCAATCTTCCTGTCTACATAGCTGCGCTTGATGTGATAGGTCTCAAGGTCTGGCATCGTCATCACCATGATGTCCGCCTCCAGCTTCATCATAAGCGTAATCAGCTTTTTTTCACCGATATAATAAGGTCTTATCCGCGTCTGCTCTTTAGCAAGTTCAAAAACCGCATCTTCGAAATCACTTGTAATATAATGGATTACCAAATTGGTATTCTCCAAAAGATATTCTATCATTCCTTTATAATACTTGTAAAATCCGCTGCTCTCGGAATAAAACACAAGATGCTTATTCACCACTGAGAAAAACCTTTTATAATCCTGCCGCTCCCTTTTGCTTTTTGGGTCATTGAAACGCCTGCGTTTTTCCCCGCCTACAGTTCCCAAACGCGCAAGCTCCTCCTTGCTTTTCTCAAGCGCCTCATAATCCACATACTTTTTAGGGTTAACCGCCCAATTTAACAGATACAGCTGCACAATAGCCAAAAGATTGCTGGCAGTCCAATAAAGCGCTACTCCCACAGAAACAAACCAGCCCAGATAAAGGGACAGTCCTACAGAAAATGCCATAAGACCGTATTTATTGAGCTTTGACTGCTCGGCTTGGAGCACATTGCCTGCGTTTTGCGCCACGCACAAAAGCCATGCAGAGACTCCCGCGATGATTGGAGACCATATCAGACCAATCCCCTCAACACTTGGCACAAGGCTTAAATCCGTTCCTGCAAACCGCATGTCAATCAGCGGATTATCGATTCCTCTTTTGATAACTTCAATTACGCACATCAGCAGCACAAGCTGTATCACCAGCGGAAAAACGGATGCCGCCGGATGGTATTTTTCCCGCTTATAAACCATTGCCTGCTCTTCCCCTATGGCATCCTTATCACCATAATACTTTATCATAATCGAATTGATTTCCGGCTGCATCTTTACCATCTTAATTGAATTTTTCTGTACCCATACGGAAACCGGCAGCAGCACAATCTTGCTAAGCAGTGTAAAAAGCACAATTGCCGCTCCATAATTATTGCAAAGCGCATAACAGCCATTCATAGCCGCCTCAAAGACATTGTATATAACTTCCATCCGCTTTTCTCCTATTAACCTATGCAAGCCCTTTCAGTGCAGCAATCAGTTTCTCATTGTCCGCATCGTCACGAACAGCGATACGCACATATTGTTTTTGATCAAATCCTGCTTTTTTTGAGAGGTCCTTAATTAAAATATTGTTCTCAAGCAGTCTTACCGCAAGCTCCCTGCTTGTATAAGGTTCCTGCACCTCGCACATTACATAATTTGCCTGCGAAGGAATCACGCGCAAAAACCGTATCTTTGTCAGTTCTCCTACAAAATTGCGCCTCACATCATAAAATTTTAAGAGCGCCTTTTGATATTCTGACCGGTACTTCTCATAAATCTGCATATAAAACTCCGCAAACGAATTAATATTCCAAATTGCCACATCCTTCTTCATGGCAGCAATCAAATCCCTGTCTCCGGACGCCGCTATTCCAAGACGCAGCCCCGGCACGCCGTAGGACTTTGAAATGCTTTTGACCACAAACAAATGTGGATTTTGCATTAAAATCTCCTGTTCCAGGAGCGTTTTGTCTTCCTGCACATCCGCAAAGTCCACGAATGACTCATCAACCACAAGCTTAATGCCGCGTGCCCCTGCCCACTTCGCCAGCCGAAGCAAGTCTGCTCTTGAGATATAATTTCCCGAAGGATTGTCGGGATTTATAACGAGCAGAGACTGAATATCCTTATCCGAATAGAAGTGCATTAAATCATCGGCAGTATAGGAATAATCCCTATTATTTGGAACAAACGCGATAAGCGCATCGCTTGTCTTTCGATTTGCATACTCCTCGAACGAGGGGTGAAGCACCCCTATGCGCCCGTCAAGCTTTCCCATAAGACTCTTAATCAACTCCGCGGCTCCATTGCCTACAATAATCTGGTCCTGCTTTAATCCGAAATTTTTCGCAGCCACCAAAGAATTGATCTGCATTCCGGAAGGATATTGGCAAAGAAGCGTCTGAAACGCCGACTGCATTTCTGCAATCAGCCTCTTACACGGAAAAAACGGATTGACAAGATAACAGTAATCCAAAAGCTTGGGATAACGCCAGTATCCGCCATAGCGCTTCTCAAAACGCGCAAGTTTTTCTTCTCCCTCCAAAAAGATTGTTTCCGCAATGTCCAGGTCCTGCACATCATCGATTTCATACCATTTCTCACCGGTAAGCTTAACCGCCTTAATCTGAGGGTCTTCCATAAACGTAATAACCTTTAAAACCTGCTCGTAATACTCATTAGTGCCCATCGCCTTACAATAAATCTCCAAAAACGGCACATAGTAAAGCTGTGAAAATGTTCTGCTGAATTTATAAATGTTCACGGTTTTATAATATGCATCTGTTTTATCAAAATCGAACTCACGTTTTGCCACAAACGCCTTGATACCATCGTGCTCATCAAGCGTCACAACCGTCCCGTCCATCCAGCTTTCGAACTTATCCACCAGCACAAGGCTCGGATACGGATGCTCCGCAATCTTTTTTAAGACTGCCTCCTCAAATACCAAATCGGACTCAAGCAGCAGCGTATCTTCCTCCAAAAGATAGTCCTTTGCAAGATACAGGGAATAGATATTGTTTGTCTTGTAGTATATATCATTGTCAACATATATGACCGGCGTGGATACTGCAAGGGCATCGATATACGCCCTGAGTTTTTCCCCCTCATAGCCCACCACAACAACAATCCTTGAGAGTCCAAGCCTGTCCAAATATCCCAGCATCCTGTCGATTATGGCGACGCCGTTGACCTTCACCATACATTTTGTAGCCTCACTTGTCAGCTCCTTTAACCGTTTTCCCATTCCGGCTGCCAAAATTACCGCCTGCATACGCATCCTCCGTTTTTCTCTTTCTGAAACCGTTTCTTTACGAGTATCCTTTTAAAGCGATATATAGTGCGAAATCACAAACAAAAATGCAGGTATCCACGAAACGCCGGCATTCAAAACCAGTCTGAGCGCCGAGTAAGGTCTCACGATAACATTTGCACTTTTTTTCATTTTCCCCGGCAAGCTAATGGCAAGGCAGGTTCCAATGCAAAGCACAAACCCCGCAAAAAGCACCCCGTAATATTCATCCAATCCTACGCCTGCGCCAAAGCGCTCCATTGTAATCAGATTTTCCGGATAACCAAACAGCTTCTCCAAAATCATTCCCTTTGCCCAATAGCTCTCGTACACCCAATAATTTGCGCCAAACTGGCTAAGCGCCAAACACAGCATTCCAACCGTCTCAAACAGCATTAACTGATGAAAACGGCTTGAATTGTATGCAACAAGGATTGCCAAAAACGGCGCAAGATGAATAAACCAATATGGATTGCTGTCAAACGAGATAAACAGCACAAACATTGACAGCGCAGGGATAAAGACGGAATACTGCTCGCGTTCCATATCGTCCCTGAGGTTCTTTAAGTAGCAAAAAACACAGATTCCGCCTATCAAAAGCACAATGATTGGAACCGCGCTGTTGTGCAGCGGCGCCTTCACGCCCAAAAATGCCTGCATAAAATGTCCGCGCACCTCATCCTTTACCTGCATCGCCTCTGTTCCTTTCGGAAAAGGAAGACCGGAAAGAATCGTCACTGCAAACCCAATAACCGTGTCGAGCGCAATTTTCAAGGCGTTTTTTTCAATCAGCATGACAAGCGGAAGAAAGATAAACAGCGGAAACTGCTTAAAACTCACGGCAATCGAAAAAAACAACAGAAACCGCCATCTGTTTTTATTCTGAAACGAGTATATTGCCAGCAGCGTAAACGGCATTCCAAACACGTCCAACTGCCCTGCAATGCCAATCTGCACAAATACCATCTCCGATGACAAAAATAAAAATCCTGCCCATTTTGCCATAGCGTCATCCACGCCAATATTTCTGCATACTTTGTAAATCAGATACACCACGATGAGGAGCGCCACAATGTATACCGATTTGGAATACAACATTGTCCACATATTAGACGTTTCCTCTATACCAAATTTACTGCATACAATCCACAGCGGAAAACCCCATATGCCAAGCACGATATAAACCGGAAAGTCATAAATGACCTCGTACGCTCCGCCAATCCCGTTTTCCCTGTAAAACGCCAGCATGTTATTTCCATACTCATAAAAGTTATGAAGACCGCCGCCCTGCGTAATGCATTTCCAAAAATTTACCCCGTAATGCACAAACGCTCTTGTATCGCCGTACATAATCGTGATAAACGGAATCAGGAACAGCCCGAAAAAGAGCACATAATCCGCTATCCCCGGCGCTTTTGCACAAACAAACCAATTTTTAAGTTCTTGTCGTATCCTTGCCATATTCAGCCTCCATAATCCGTATTTTTACAAAATGTACGCAGTCATCGGAATCATACATACTCCAAATGAGAGCAGCAGCCTGATCCACATCATATACCGCGGCACTGCCCGTTCCTCCAACGCAATATTGTTGTGCTGCGTCAGGTTCAGCCATATAAACGCAAGACTTGCCGTAAAAAACAATCCGAACAGGAAGCCGCTTCCCCTGTCCCTCATATCGTACAAGCCTTCCGAGATATTATGAACAAGATCCAGTACGTTATCCGTCGTATCCGCCCGCAGTCCAAACAGCTTCGCAAAAAAAGAGCTTCGCAAAATCTTTACGTCAAAACACCACGGGAGTTCTATTACATAATGTCCTATCAGACAAATAGAACCGACCGTTTCTAAAATCACGCCCAAAAATGCATACTTTTTATACGCGCCAACCAGCAGACATTGAAACGGCAGCAGCATAATGACCCAATACGGGTTGCTTGCACATAACAGGAAAAAAATCGCAAGCGACAGGTAGGAAATAAGCACGCTTTTCCTATAAAATTCCTTCTTATCATCCGGCATCCGGTACATATAACAGATAATCCAAAACAAAAACGACACAAGGAAAAACACGGGAATTTCTATCGAACTTATGTTTATTTTATTTTTAAACAGCGTCAGCACCGTTCCAAAGGTCGTAAGCTGTGTATTATTCGGTATGATAATCTTGAACCCCAAATACGGCGCCAGCACACACAACGTATACAACCCGATTTTGATTACATTTTTTTCCGCATAGAGAATCAGCGGCACAAACATAAATAGCGCAAACGGCTTAATCAGCGTGGCAAGCAGTATATTGCCCGCAAAGCCCTTCTTTTTTCCGTTCAAAAAGCAATTGAGCGCCTCCAGCATAAAATAAGCCGTGATAACGTCATACTGCGAATTAACGGCAGCGCTGCCGGCAATAATCGGAGACGTCAGAAAAAGCAACGCCACAAGCGATTTCTGCCCAGACATCTCCATTGTATCGCAAAGCTTCCAAAGCGCTCTGACTGTAAGGGCAATAAAAACCAAAATAATCGATTTTGCCCACATCAGGGCAAGCACCGATTCCCAAATATTTACGCCTGTCAGCTTTCTTATAACCCACAGCGGAAAATTCCAAATGCCAAACAAAACATAAATCGGGAAATCGTAACCTGCATAAATTGTCGTTATCGTGTATGCGGCATTTTCCACATCAGAACAGCACAATGCATGAAAATCAAACAATCCTCCGCTAAAGATAACATCCCAAAAGTTGATACCGTGGCTCGTCGTAATAAGAATATCCGAGTAAAAATACCCATAGAAAAACACTAAGTATACCGCCGCAATCAGAACATAAGCCACCCTTGTTTTTTTATCACCGTTTTTAAACCAAATCATCAACAGCCTCCTGTATCCTTGCCTGTCCAAGCGCCATAATCACAGGCAGACTAAATGCAATCCCATAAAGGTATCTGAAATACTCTCCGTTTCTCGACGCAATCAAGGCAACCCCAAGCGACAAAAACAGCGGAATTGCAGGTAACACCAACTTCGTTCTTTTATTTTTCACCAAATAGAAAAACCATAAAATAAGCGTCCACACATACAATGCAGAACTTTTGAACACAGACAGTACCGGCAGCTCAAAGACCTTTTCCCGCAGCGTTTCATACATCTGCTGATATTTATGGCTCCACTGCGGATAATGAATTGACATGCCGATTTCATCGAGTGCATCATTTACATATGTCATAAAAACCGCGGATTGTTCATACGTATACGCCTGCGCCAGCTCCCCGCCCGGATAAAAATAATTGTAATAATTATTCAATGCCGCCTCAAGATACACTTCGGGGTGCTTCTTTAGCATTTCCCACCATACCTTAAAATACGCGGATAACTCTGCTGCACTGGCTTCTTCGTTAAAGTTCTCTTTGACGAAATCTCCGTTTTCAGGCACATACTTCTCTGCCAGCACATCATATCGGAGCACTTTGGAAATTGCTTCCTGTTCCGCTTGCGTAACCTCCTGCTCATAATCACGGATATAGCGCGCTGTCTGCTGAAACGGCAGAGAAAGGGCTTCCCGCCTGCTTGCGGGCGTGATTTTAAACGCCGGCATCAGCACCTCAAAAAGCAACACCGCCGCCAGCATCATCAAAACGCCGCATACCGCTGCTTTCTTACGCCGTTTTTTCACAAATAAAAGCAGCGCCAACACACTTACAAGCACAATATATTTACCATCATTGCGAAATAGCGTCAGGCATATTCCTGATACCGTAAACAAAAGATAAGAACGCTTATCCTCTCCCTCTTTTTGAAGCTGCCACACGGATATTGCGAAAATCAAGAGTGCACATGCCGTAAAAACATCCTTTGTAATCAGAAACATATAGTTTTGCATTCTTGGAGTGAACATATAATACAGCATTGTCACAAAGACAGCTTCAAACTTTACCCCCGCCTTCACCATAACCGACAAGGCATAGGCAACCGTCATCACAATACAAAGCATCTGCGTCACCGATACCAAAAAGATTCCGATATTATAAGAACCAAATACCGTATCTCCGATTACCATGCACAGATGCAGATACAAGGTATGCAGAATCGGATGATGACCGTTTAACCGCACACTTTCATCAATCAGCTTCAGATAACCCGATGTCCCCTCCAAAAAATTGTAGCCCTGTGCAAGCTGATTACACGTATCTCCCATATGAATTGCCGGATATGACAAGAACATGTAAGGAATGTAAAAAATAAAAATTGTAAGAAACGCCGCTATGAATGTATGTTCGCAAAAAAATCTCTTATATTGTCCAAACCCTAATCTGCTTTTCACCGTATTGGTACGCCGACCGCATACTTGAAATTCACCCAGTCCTTGATAAAGAACCGCAATTGCGGTTGCAAATATCATTAAAAACCCAAGAAACACAAGCATCGCCTTAATCCTTTGCAGACCGTCAGATACCACGTACTTAAGACTGCCGTCATATGCAAATGCCTGTCCTAAAACCATAAATCCGGCAAACAAAAAGGCGGGCGCCGCAATGCACACAACATCCCGAACCCGAAAGTCTGTACGCTTCAAATAGGAAAGAGAAGCGCCGTAAAGGCACACAATGCCGGCAAACAGTATCAGATCCTGTACTGAAAAGCCCGTCACGGCATCAAAAAGCTGCACGATCATGCTCCGCTCCGAACCCGGAGCGCATAAATCGGTCTTTATCCCAAGCAGCGTAACATATGCAGATAAAAGACATAACATCCACTTTTTTACTCTCATGACAGCCTCCGTGTGCATCCTCCCTAAATGATATGTTTCAACAGCCTAAAACGGCCTTTTTGCTGTGCCGCGCCTAGTATAACCGCATTCAGCGCACTCAGTGTCAGTGTCACAATAAAGGAATCAAACCCAAGTTTATTGGGATTTCTAATAATAAGAAACGTATAAACCGAGAAAAAAATCAGGTGTGACAAGTAAATCACGGTACTTGCTTTTCTGCACTTTTCCCATATCGGGGATTCACAAAGCCGGACATCTAACAATGTCATAAAAAGCAGCAACGCCTCCACAGGCATTATCAATTGCATGACAGCGCCGTATCCCGTTCCCCATTCCAGCAACAGCTTCAAACCGTTGAGCGCCGCAATTGCCATAATCCCTGTCCGCTTATGAATGCGCAGGTGTCGGTCTGCAATCAGCATTCCCACTGATACGTATATCAAACCTGTAAAAATGCCGCCGTTATTAAACACATATTGGTACAGCGAAACTGCCTTTTGCCCAATCCCGCCCAACAAATCCACATGTCCTGTCAAAAATGACATCCATTCGCGGAACACAAATACAGCCGCGGAAATACCGACAATCATGCCAACCTGCAAACGCTTCTTTATCATAATCCGAATCGCGGCAAGTGCATAAATCAGGGATAACAGATACCATAAATGATATGAATTATACAGCTTTCCCACAAACAGAAAATATTTCACGTATGATAAGACACAGCTTATGATACTGTTTCCGGAAATACTATAGCCATACAGCGTAAGCGGCAGACTAATCAGGGTCCACACACAGTATAGTTTTACAATTTTGACAAGATAGCGGTCTATCCGCTTTATCTGCATCTCATAAGGCTGCTTCATGGTACGGAACAAAAGGAATCCCGATGCCGTAAAGAAAAACGGCACTGCCCACTCCTCCACAATCACAACGGCTTTAATCGCTGCCTGATTCGTCCAGCTCACAATGGGATTGGTGTGTATTGCCACCACGGCAGCCGCCATGAGCAGCTTAAATAAATCAATACTGTTGACGTTTTTATCCTGCTTCATTTTTGTCCTAATCCTCTGTCATTTTATCCGACAGTTTCACCACAACAACATTTTCCATAATCTGTATTGAACCTGCGTTCGGATATGTCGGCATATGCTCCAATACTTCCTGCGACTGCACAGACAAATCAGAAACTTGTGCCAGCTCTGCCTCAAATCCGCAGTAATGCAGAATAAAATTTTGTTTACTGTATGCATCCGCCAAAGCGTCGTCACGTCCGCTCATAGAAAACGTGTTCATGATTTCATTATGATATAATGTTTTATCCACAATGTCAACTCCGCTAAATACCACCTTCATATCCTCACGGTATCCGTCCAAGCCTTTGATTTGTGTAATCATCGTCGTGTAATAGCTTAGCGCCTGATTGAAGCTTAGCTGCATACTGACATATTGACCGTTTGCAAAATGGCAGTAGCTCAAAATACCGGCTGCAGCCGCAAATGTTATCACATATTCCGCAAGGACGGCAAGCTTCTCCTTTCGCTGTTTCAGGCACCGGTCCAAAAGCGTAAGCGGAAAGATAAGGAGGAACACATATGAAAAATACATCAGGGAATAGATGCCGTCCTCACACATAATATATATAGAATTGACGGCAAGAACGTACACCGCAGCAAGCACCGCGGTCTCTATCGCCTTGAGGGTCTCTCCTCTTTTTCGCAGCCGCAAAAACAACCGCACGATAACTGCGATGCTTACTGCAAACAGCGTAAAATACATTCCCTTTGTAATGTAATTATAGCTGATTTCCATATTGTTGTTTAAAAATATCCCGAAAAAATTCACCCAAATGGTTCTTAATATCTCAGGTATCCGCGAAAGCTCCATTCTGCCCATTGAACTGATTCCCTTGTATGTGGTAAGCTCCTGTCCTGTAATCATTAGGGAGAGCTTCATACATCCAAAGTAGAGCAGCACGCCAAAGATTAGATTAAAAAGATACGATAACGCTCTCTTTAAAATATCCCAATATCCATACTTGTCCTCAAACAGCATGAGAACCAAAAGCACCACATAAAACGTCGCGGTAAACGGCAGATAGGATTGATAGATGCCAAGCGAACATGCAAGTAACAGTACCGAAGGCAAAAGTCCCTTTTTGCAGCAAACCATAAGCCGTACCGAAACAACCGACAAAAGAACGGCAAGCGCATAGTACGGCGCCGTAAACATATAAAAAAATGTTCCTGTCCAGCTTGGAAAGACAACAATCACCGCTCCAAGCAGCGCGTTTGCGCTTCTGCTCTTCATGCCAAACAAGTCGGCCATTATTCCGGCAGACACCCCCAATAACAGAAGCGTTATAAGTCCGTTTATCCACGGAAGGCTGAACACCAGATCCAAATGATAGGCAATCGCGCCAACTACCCACAAAAACCACCTTCCGTTTCGAAAAGTTGCACCAAAACTATTGATTCCAATCAGGTCATCGAAGTTGGGCAGTTTATTGGTAAACATATACATATGCGCGGCAAGACCTGCAATTATAGCGGCTGCAAAAGCTGTACGGAACCGTCTGCTCACTTTTTTATATGCTTTTTTTAAAACGTCATCTACCCTGTCCAAACGCCATCCCTCTCTATTCTTAAATCATAAATTCCGTTTACAAGTCGCTGTCATATATCTCGTCCGTACAAATACCCGCAACTCCGGCATCAAGGAGTTCGTCAGCCGCATCAAGGTCATTCACGGTATGTATATACAGCTTTAGCCCGTATTCATCCGCTATCTTTTGAATTTCCTCACTATAATTGTCGTACCGGCGGTGCTTTAGCATAACCACTTCTATCCCATGATTGACACAATACCTGCACACATCCCGGAAAATACCGACTGTATCATTTGTATAAAACCGTTTATACATTGTAAAAATATACGTTTTAAAACCATATTGGCTTTGCAGAAATTCGTACATTTGTTCATTATACACCTGTACAATGAATCTGTCCAGTATTTCCGAATGCCCTCCCTCGGTATTTTTTATTGTTTCCATCATGATTTCAAACTGTTCGCGTATCTCATCCTCCTGCGTATATTTTGTATCGGTCACTACCCACAGATCAGGATATTTTATCATAAGCCCGCAAAGCTGCTCAAAACTCATCGGCGTATATTTTCCGTCCAGCTTTGTATTCAGGAAGGTTTCCTCATCCGGAACGTTTTCCTCTGAAATCCCTTCCTGCACCGGCACATCCCACTCATGCTTCAGGACACATTTGTTGTCGGAGGTCAAAAGAATATCAACCTCCATAACTCTTCGTCCCCGTGCATAATTCTCCTCAAATGCCTCCCATGATCCGGTATACGTATCCCCGTTCACAACGCCGAAGGAATGTCCGATGGTCTTTGTCGGTTCCCAAATACACTTTGTCCGCGATGCCGCGGCATTTTTGACATTGAACACAATACAGAACGCCAGCACAAACAGGCACACAAAATTATAAACAGATACATACCGATACCGTTTTTTACGGACCAAAAGCCAGTATAAGACAAAAGCCCATAACGCAGCCAGCACAAACACTGCTGCAAGCGCTGAGGGATAAAGCCACCCAAAACCAGAAAAGCCATTTCTCAAATCATACCAAAAAAGCTTCCACGACTCCTTCCAATGCCAGTTTATGGCAGTCATACCCCCTATTATTATCACAAGTACACTTACTACAATTGCGACTGCTGAATTTCTCCGCTTCATTTTAAGTTCTCCCGACCTGTACCAATTGCTATTTTTTGTTGATCTGCGCCTTAATATCGACATTTTTTTTGATAAATCCAAACGCAATCCCCCAAAGCAGCGCTATGATAATTGCTAAAAATATTGCCGAACTTCCGTAAGAGATTTCGGTTATTCCGTCAACCGTGTCGACTCTTGTGATCCTTCCAAACGGACTAAGAAGCAGATAGGTTGTCACCATATTAAGCATCGCACACATAAGAAACGTAATAAGCGCACTGTACCAGTTGGGCGACGTCTTATTGGAACACTTCTCCGCCAGCAAATAGGTGATTGCTCCACAGCCAAATATAATTAAATAATTAAACATCGTAATCCTCTCCTTTTATTTATTGGGATATAAAATATTGTTGTCATAGAATCTTGACTTTTTATTCAACTCTGCAAACAGCTGCTCATAGCCGTATTCCTCCGCAAGCGTAGGCACATCGGAGAATAAATTGGTTCCGATGCCCAGCCGTTCCCCTTCTATCTGAGCGCCCAGGCTTGCAAGCACTGTCGGGAACATATCAAGCGTGGTAAACTGCCGGTTTTTATGATTGACCGGATTTGCCTTTGCATTAATAAAAACATTGTACACCTTTCTTGCCGTATCCCCCTCATGCTTGTCGTACTCATAATCCTCAAAGAAACCTGTCTGCATGCTGCTATTGGCGCCTGTGATACAGATGGTTGTATTCTCATAAAAATCCTGCTGTTTGATCCATTCCACGAAATCAAATACTTGACGGGACGCACACGCCCATACATTCGCATATCGATCCCCGTAAGTATCCGGGCACAGTTCACACAGATAACCGCCGCCGGCATGTGTGTCAACCGTAAGCATGGAAAAATTAAAAGGCTCTCCCTGCACAGCAAGCGCCGTCAGCTTTTCCTTCGCGTATTCATACAGTCTTGCGTCTTCAAACCCCCAGCCTTCCTTATAATTGACAGGAATTCTTCCCTCTGCAACAGCGCTGTTATAGTCCCATATCTCATAATTTCCATGCTGTGTAAAATAATCCTTCCTCCCCGCATACGCAAAATCGGACCCTGCAAGGAAAAAGTTATGATACCCTTGTTTCTCAAGAATTTCACCAAGAGACGTAAGTCCGGGCATAAAGGAAGCATATTTGCTCATCGAATTATCAACGCCTCCGGTATTATCCTGATACTTAAACAGTTTGAGCGGCATTCCTGATGTCTGTGCCATCAGTCCTGCCATCGTCCAGCCGCACGCAGGCGCCACAGCCGCACCCTCCAAAAGCTCCGAATGGGAAAAACTTATGTTCTCTTTCGCAAGCTGCGTCAATTCAGGAATAATATTTTCATCCAAAAGCCCGCCGTTTGCCTTGTCCATAAAGGAGGTTTCCGCAGACTCTACAAATATAAAAATCAGATTTTGTTTTTCGTCGGGAAAGCGAATCGCTGCATTCGCCGCATCCACATACTCGTTTTCAATCAGTTCTGAAGCTTCAATCTGACTCCGCACATATGCGTACAGCTCAAAATTGTCATCTGCAATGCCGATAATCTGTCCAAGCCATATTACCATTACAAGCAGCCAGGCAATCCAGTTCAGTCTAATGGGCAGTATTCCAATGTCCATTGTCTTCTTGCCAATCGAAAGTGTCAGGGAATATGTGCACTTTTTGGGAAAACACTTTAACAGCAGTTCGATGCCCCAAAAGACCGCCGACGTTAAAAAAGCCAGCAGAAAATAGGATACAAAATAAGAATTCGCAGTTCCTTTCAGCGGCATATTGAGTGTAAATACAATCTCACTTAATCCGATATTCCCAAAATTATTGATACACCATACAAGGCTGAACGAAAGAAGCAGCATAAAAAATACCAAAAGCTGTCTTACCATAGCCGCAAGCCTTTTCATTGTTTATCAGTCCTCCTTTTTACTTCTCGGGATACAAAATGGTATTGTCATAAAATCGCGACCGTTTATTTAACTCGGCAAACATCTGCTCATATCCGTATTCTTCCGCAAGCGTAGGCACATCGGAAAATAAGTTAGTCCCCAATCCAAGCCGTTCACCTTCTATTTTTGCTCCCATGGAAGCAAGTACAGTGGGATAGATGTCCATAGTCGTAAATTTCCTGTTTTTCATATTGACAGGCTGCACTGCGGCATTGATGAAAGCATTGTACACCTTTCGCTGCGTCTCACCCGAATGCCGTTCATAATATTCGTGCTCTTCAAAAAAGCCTGCCTCCATACTGCAATGGTCGCCTGTTATGCAGATTGCCGTATTTTCATAAAAATCCTGCTGTTTGATCCACTCTACAAATTGATATACCTGGTTGGATGCACACGCCCACACGTTTGCATACTGCCTGTCATAGGTATCCGGACACAATTCACACAAGTAACCGCCCCCTGTATGCGTATCCACCGTAAGCAGCGAAAAATTAAAGGGCTGTCCCGCTGCGGCAAGCTCTGTCAGCTTTTCCTTTGCAAACGCATACATCTTTGCATCCTCAAAGCCCCAGCCTTCCTTGTAATCTGATGGTATTTTCCCCAGCTCTGCCGCCGTATTATAGTCCCAAATTTCATAATTTCCATGCTGCGTGAAATAGTCACGTCTGCCCCCAAACGTAAAATCAGACCCCGCCATAAAGATGTTGTAATAGCCTTCCTGCTCAAGAATTTCCCCGATTGCAGTCGCCCCCGGCATAAACGCGGCATATTTTCCCATCGAATTATCCACACCGCCGTTTGTCGCCTCATATTTAAACAGCTTAAGCGGAAGCCCGGACGTCTGTGCCACAAGACCCGCCATCGTCCATCCGCATGCAGGCGCAAAACCCGCACCCTCCAACAGCTCTGAATGGGAA
>CAMWNY010000008.1 GCA_947175775.1 uncultured Lachnospiraceae bacterium
TTAATGTCCTGATATTCCCACTGAATATTCTTAGAAATTGTCTTAAAAATACTCCTTAGCTCCTCATCACTCGAAACGCGGTCAAGCACCAGCATAAACTCGTCGCCGCCAAATCGTCCTACCATTCCGCGCGAATCAATCACACCGCGCATAACTTCCGCAACCTTAGAAAGCACATCATCACCGAACATATGCCCAAAACTGTCGTTCACCTTCTTAAAGTCATCTACATCCATCATCGCAAGATAAAGCGGTTTTCCCTCCTGCGTTTTTTCTATCGCATATTCGTGTATCGCTCTCTTATTATAAAGCCCTGTACCGGGATCAAACGCATTATCCGTCAAATAATAGCTTTTCTTATCATTCTTCGCATTAATGTTGGTAATAATTCCCACAGACATAATCCGCTTACCATTATCGTAAAGCGTACATCCGCGGACCTGATAACGCCCCTGCGCACCATTGACCAAAAGCTCTGCTTCAAATCCTGCATTAAAGCGGTCAACGCCCCGTCTTAAAAAATCACAAAATACTTCAAACTCACCGGAAACCGCAATATTTTTCTTAATCTCGCTCAACTTGTCTTTTATCACAGGAATGCTCTTTACATTAACATAACGATAAACATTAATCTCATCTGTATTATAATAATATTCAAAGAACATATTCTCAGAGAGTCCCATAAACTCCCGGTATTTCTTGACAAGCTCCAGGTATTTCACATAGCGGTCCTTAAGTTCCATAAAACTCGAAAATTCCATATTAAATGACTGAAATTCGCCATAGCTCCTTCCATTAAGCTCCAGCTCAAGATACAATAACCGATAATTGTCATTTGCATCTTTCATACGCACAATCGTACACTGCCGTCCCTTTTCCAGTTCTGCCGCCACCTTCTGAAAATCCTCTTTATCATCCGGATGCAGCAAATCCAACATAGAATAACACGAATTCTTGCCAATAAAATGGTAAAACGCCTCGTCTCCGTTTACAAACTCAAAGTCATTTTTAATTGTTGCCCGTCCGTAATATGCAATATATGTTCCAGGCGCAGTTTTGTATTCCGTAATGTTTGCTTTTTCCATTCGTTTTCCCCATAACACGCATTTCCCTTTAATAATGCCTGCCCCTCATAAATTGTTTCAAGTTATTGTTTGTGCCTAAGCAATCATAAATACTATCATAATTGTACACTGTTTTTTTCAAAAATGAAACCAAAAACTGAAAATTTTGTAAAAATTTTGCAAAAAAATTTGCACCAATTTTATACGATTCTACGCACGCATATAATTTCACGATATAGCGCATTACTGATTTTAATGCCCGTTTTTGCCGAACTTGCATGCACAATCTTCCCATTTCCTATGTAAATAGCCACGTGCCCCGGATAACAGATTATATCACCCGGCTGTGCCTCTGCATACCCAACCTGCGTTCCCGCCGTTCTCTGTGAAGTGGAATTTCTTGGAAGACTGTAACCAAACTGCTTATATACAGACTGCGTAAATCCAGAACAGTCTGCACCATTGGTCAGGCTTGTACCGCCTGCCACATAAGGATTCCCGACAAATCCGCATGCATATACCGCAATCTCTTTTCCTTTTGCACTGCCGTTCGCCGCCATGATTTCATCCTTATTTACCGTAGCTTTCCCTGTAGGCTTTGCAGTATTCGATGCTGTACTGCCATTGCTTTTGTTTTTGCGGGCTTCTTCCTCCGCTTTCTTACGGGCTGCTTCCTCCGCGGCTCTGCGTTCCTCTTCCTCAATCTGTTTAATCTGCGCATTTCGCTGCTTAATCTGCGTCTTATACACTTCCGCCTGCTGTTTTGCCTTACTGATTTGCCTTGCATAATCGTCGCTGATTTCCTCAAGCTCAGCCCTTGCAGCCTCCACGCTGTCCATCTCTTCCTGAAGCCCTTCCTGTGTCGCCTCAAGCTCCGACTCCTCGATTTCAAGCTCTTCCTTCAGGATTTCCACATTCTCCCTCGCGGTCTGATAATTTGTAAACATTTTTCTGTCATATTCGTGAAGCTTTTCAACATAGTCCGCTTTATTAAGCAGACTCTCCATCGATGTCGCATTGAATAAAATGTCAAGATATGTACTGTCACCGCTCTCATACATTTCCTTGATACGCACCTTCATCGCTTCGTACTGGGCACGCTCCACCTTGACCGCCTCTTCAAGGTCAAGCTTTGCCTGCTCGATTTGCTCTTTTTTTACCGCAATCTCTTCCTCAAGAAGACTGATACTTGCCATAATTTCCGCGATTTCATTGCTCAGCGCTTCAATTTCACTGTCAATGCCCTCCTGCTCGTCGGAAAGTTCATTAACGGCATCCTCTATGTCGCCTAAATTCTGTTCATCTTCCTCGTTCTGCCGCCTCAAATCATCCTTCTTTGTCGCCTGCACCTGCACTTCCTTCCCCATACCGGCGCCACCGCCCCCTGCAAGCACTGCCGCACACAGCAGCGCAGATAGAAAGCGCCCAAACCCTTTCCTCTTTTGCATTATTTACTCAACCCCTTTATCCACTCCGTAACAGAGCAGTATCTTCCTTATGGTTCCGTTGTCGTTTCTACCGTAATAATCCTATTTAAGCGCACCACAAGTTGTTCCTGTAGAACAAACATTCTATAGGTGGTATATCCAACTTCTTCAAGATACGAATCCACCGTATATCCGTCATACCCGGCAATATCCTCTGCCGCATATTCACGCACAAGTTCATCCGTTATTTCAATATTTTCTGCTCTTGCAAGCGCCTCAGATATTAAATACTGCTTTACTGTGGTTTCACAGTCAGACCGGATATTTTCCTCAAAATCATCCAAAGTCATGTCCTCTGCTTCTTTGAGATATGTTTCCAAGTCCATCCCGTAATACATTTGGCTCATGGACTCCATATAAATCTTAAACCCTTGCATCTGCTCCTCCACAAGATACTCAGGAATATCCTTGATGGTACTTTCGCTCAATATCTGATTTAAAATAGCGCTCGTTTTTGAAGCTTCGTAGGTTTCCTCGACGTTTTTCTCAATTTCCGCTTTTCCTGCTTCCCAAAGCGCATCCTTGGTCTTATAAGAAAGCCCAAGCCTTGCCAAATCAGCATCTGTTGCATCCGCATAACTGATTGACTCGGCAATTCCGTTTACCGTTACCGTAAATACCACCGGCTGTCCTGCAAGTGTCGGTTCACGGTAGCCTTCAGGAAATGTGAGGTCCAAATCAACTGTCTCTCCCGGCATTACTCCAACCAGCTTCTCCTCAAATCCCGGAATAAACGAACCGGAACCGATTTCCAAATCAAAGCCTTTCCCCGTACCGCCCTCAAAGGCAACGCCATCTTTTTTTCCTTCATAATCAATATTAGCAACATCACCGTTTTCAACTGCACGGTCCGTAATATATCCCTTGAGCAGCGCATCATTGATATACTGCTCTATATCCTCGTCTTCTGCTTCCGGCTTATAAACCGTAACCGTCATATTCTTATAATCATTCAGCGTGACATACTTGTCAATATCCAAATCCTGAAGCCCAACATAGTCTTCACGCTCACTGACGCGTTCCTGTTCAGCAGCAGGTGTTTTGTCATTATCTGCCGCCGTTTCCGATTGCACCGCACTCGTTACCTCCGAGCCTGTTTCCGAAACCGCCTGCGTCTCCTGTGCAGTGTCTGCTTCTTTCTTATCCCCACATGCACTGACTCCCAACACCATTACACCCAATAAACATACAACAATAAATTTTTTCTTCATCCTCAAATTTTACCTCACTTTCCGCTTCTATCAGTATATCAAAAAAACAAATAAAATAAAAGTGTTTCTTGCACTTTCCAATTAATAATGATACAATCCTTATTAAGCGTAAAATACTGCTTCTTATTCCAATAATGTATGAAAATAGAAAGGCTGATAAAAATATGGGTACAGTAGGAAAAGTTCTTTTAATTATTTTGGTTGTTTTGATATTACTGCTTGTAGGGCTTTATTTTCTTGGCAAAAAAATGCAGAAAAAACAGGCAGAACAGCAGGCGCAGATTGACGCTGCAAAGCAAAGTGTTTCCATGCTGATTATTGATAAAAAGAAAATGAAATTAAAAGAAGCGGGACTTCCCGCAGCAGTGTTGGAACAGGCGCCGAAATACATGCGCCGCGCCAAGCTTCCGATTGTGAAGGCAAAAATCGGTCCCCAAATTATGTCGCTTATCTGTGATGCAGAAATTTTTGACAGTGTTCCTGTAAAAAAGGAAGTAAAAGCAACCGTAAGCGGCATCTATATCACGGATGTTAAGGGCATCCGCGGCGCGCTTCCCGTGGCGCCCGCAAAGAAAAAGAGTAAATTCAAGGCATGGGTATCACGCATGCAGGAAAAAGCCGGCGCAAAGCCGTTAAAGTAATCATAAACATCCTAAAAGTCAAAAATGGCGCTTCAAACCGAAACGCCATTTTTAATATCCCGATGTCTTAAAAGAAATACTCCCGTATCTCACAGTTCCGAATGCCAAACGCCGCATATTCTTCATTTGTCATATCGTTAAAATAGGAATGTACAACTCTTGCAATCCCGTTATGCGCCACCAGCAAACAGGTCTTATCCTGCGCCTGTTCCTTAATATCATCCAACAGGTTATAAATCCGCTGCGCAAGATGCAGCATTGTTTCACCGCCTCCAAAATGGTTGACAAAGCTCTTTTTCATCTCCTGAAATTCTGCCCCGTTTCTCGCAGTAGACTCGTACTTTCCAAAATTCTGTTCCACAAGGCGCACTTCCTCCCTTGCGGGGATACCCGTAATTTGGGAGACTTCAATCGCCGTATCTTTTGCACGCATCAGCGGAGAATAGAGAATTTCATCTATCTTATACCCCTCCGCCAAAATTTTTCGTCCAAGCTCTTTTGCCTGCTCATGTCCAAGCTTTGTAAGCGCGACATCCGTTGCACCGCAGATTTTGTTCGCAACATTCCAAACGGTCTGCCCATGCCTTGTAAAATATATGTGTGCCATTGTTTTCCTCTCTTTTAATATCAATCGTTATTTATAATTCAAGTTTTAAATCATTCTCTTTAATCCAGCCGATTTTCCGAAATCCCACACCTATAACATATGTTGTTATTGCCGGTAATACAAAACTGACGCCGATTAATCCTGCCCAGTCCCAAATTGTAACACCCGTTTTTATTCCTGATGCAATGTCATTGAGCCATCCTGTATATACGCCAATCTGCCCCACAAGTCCGCAGGTGCCCATTCCTGACGCCACCGCCGCACCATTCATTTTCAATTGAAATACACAGGTTGCAATCGGTCCTACAATTGCAGATGCAATAATTGGCGGAAGCCAAATGCGCGGCTTTTTCACGATATTACCCATTTGCAGCATCGATGTGCCGATGCCTTGCGCAAAAAATCCGCCCCAGCCGTTTTCCTTAAAGCTCATCACGGCAAAGCCGACCATCTGCGTACAGCAGCCTGCAAGGGCCGCTCCGCCTGCAAGCCCTGTAAGACTCAACGCCGCGCAGATTGCCGCACTGCTGATTGGCAGCGTCAGCGCAATTCCCACAATCATAGAAATAATGATTCCCATTAAAAACGGCTGTAATTCCGTCGCCCACATAATTGCCCGTCCGACCGCACTCGCCGCTGTTCCGATTGCAGGCGCGCAAAGCGTCGCAAACAGTGCACCTACAAGAATTGTGACAAGCGGCGTCACAATAATATCAATCTTTGTTTCCTTCGAAACCGCCTTTCCAAACTCTGCGGCAATCACCGCGATAATCAGCACGGCAAGCGGACCGCCCGCTCCCCCGAGCGTATTTGCAGCATGTCCTACGGCTGCAAGCGAAAACAGCACCAATGGCGGGCAATGCAGTGAAAATCCGATTGCTATCGCCATCGCTTCTCCCGTAACTGCCTTGGCATAACCGCCGATTGTCACAAGAAGCGCAATTCCGAGCTGTTCTCCGAGCGTTGAGATTATGGTTCCGATTAAAAGCGATGCGAAAAGCCCTTGTGCCATTGCGCCGAGTGCATCAATCCCGTACCGTTTTCCCGATATAACAATATCTTTGCGTTTTAGAAACTCCTTAAATTTTTCCATTTCAATCCTCCGTTTTTCATCAGCATGTCAGCTGTCTTGTCAGTTGTCTTGTCAGCTTTAAGCAGTATAACACAAGGATTGCTATATTTCAATCATATTTTTAATTTAAGTACCCTTTTTCGTTTAACCTCTCCCGCACCCTCTCAAACACATCCTCGCTGTCCGCCTCAAGCGTATGGAAATGCGCTCCGTTCGTCAGTGACTTTAACGGCTGCGCATCACTTTTTGCAATTTTTTCAATAAATTCATCTACGTCCTGACGGCTGCGCAAAAACAAATCCACCGTAATCTGACCATAGACCTCATGCTCCACTACCACGTCAAGCACATGCGCCCCGCAGTCTACGATTGTATACAACTCATCCTGCATCTGATCATCCGTATGCCGCACAAAAACAGTACGCCTGCACGCCGATTTCGTTTCATGCTGATATAAGATATAGCCCTTATTGGTACTAAGGATGTTTTTGTCATATGCACGTAAAAGCGCGATGTCCTGTACAATCACCTGCCGGCTTACCTTAAGCTGTTTTGCAAGCGCCGCACCGGAAAGAGGCTCCGACGCACGATTCAGCATCTCTATGATTTTTTCTCTCCTGCTGTCCCCCTCCATTACGCTTACCCTCCATTAACCATCATTTACCGCTCAATTGTCCTTTTTCCGAAAAAAAAGATAAATGTCCTGTGCCACATTTGCCGTAATTCCGGGCACCTTTGATATTTGGGAAGCGTCGGCGGCACGAAGCTCCTCAATCGACTTAAAATATTTCATAAGCGCCTTCCGGCGGCTTGGTCCCACACCAGGAATCTCGTCAAGCACGGAATGCACCTGCGCCTTACTCCGCAGGGAACGGTGATACGTAATCGCAAAGCGGTGCGCCTCGTCCTGTATGCGCGTAATCAGCTTAAATCCCTCGCTGTTTCTGTCGATTGGCAGCTCAAGATTATTAAAATACAGCCCCCTTGTACGGTGATTGTCGTCCTTCACCATACCGCAGACCGGAATGTCAATCCCCAGCTCATCCAATACCTGTTTCGCAATATTAACCTGCCCGCGACCGCCGTCCATTAACAGCAAATCAGGAAACTTCGTAAAGCTCCCAAAACGCTCGTCTCCCTTTTCCTTTTGAATTTCCTCCCGCTCATCCAAGCCGTGCTGAAACCTTCTTGTGAGTACTTCATGCATACATGCGTAATCATCCGGTCCCGCTACTGTTTTCATACGGAATTTTCTGTAATCACTCCGCTTGGGCTTTCCCTTTTCATATACCACCATCGAACCGACATTCGCAAATCCGCTGGTGTTGGAAATGTCAAACGCCTCCATTCTTGTCAGAGGCGAAATCCCTAAAATTTCCTCAATTTCCTTAACCGCTCCAATTGTCCTGCCCTCTTCGCGCTTAATTCTCTCCCTGTCCTGACTCAGTACAAGCTGCGCATTTCTTGCCGCCAAATCTACAAGTTTTTCCTTTGCACCGCGCAGCGGCACCCTCAGATGCACCTTCACCCCTTTTTTATCCGTCAGCCACTGTTCCACAAGCTCCATATCATCAATTGCCTGCTGAAGCATAATTTCACGCGGAATAAACGGAGTTCCGGCATAAAACTGTTTCACAAAGCTTGTTAATATTTTATCAGGCAGAGGTTCTTCAATTTGTGTCATATAAAAGTGTTCCCTGCCAATCAGCTTTCCGTTCCTTAAAAAAAAGACCTGCACCACCGTCTCATTTCCGTCGATTGCAAGCGCAATAATATCCTTATCTTCACCAATATTATCGGACATCTTCTGCGTTTCGCTCACTTTCTTAACACATTCAATTAAATCACGATATTTCATAGCCTCCTCGAACTCCATATTCTCAGAGGCTATCTGCATTTTTTCTTTTAATTCTTTGATAACAGGCTGATGTTTTCCATTTAAAAAGTCAAGCGCCTGCTGTATGCACGCATCATACGCTTCTTTGGAAATATAGCCCTGACACGGCGCGCTGCACTGTCCGATATGATAATTCAGACAAGGGCGTTCCTTTCCGATGTCCCGCGGAAGCTTCCTGTTACAAGTCTTTAATTTGTACAGTTTATTGATTAAATCAATGCTTTCTTTTACGCCGCCATTTGTAAACGGTCCGAAATACTTCGCCCTGTCCTTCTTCATTTGACGCACAATCTGCACCCGCGGAAACGCTTCATCCAATGTCACCTTAATATAAGGATACGTTTTATCGTCCTTTAAAAGCGTGTTGTACTTCGGACTGTTCTCTTTAATCAGATTGTTTTCAAGCACAAGCGCCTCTAGCTCCGAATCCGTCACAATATATTCGAACCGCGCAATCAGCGACACCATTTTATCAATCTGCGGTCCTCTTCCAATATTTCCCTGAAAATAAGACCGCACACGGTTATGCAGATTGACCGCTTTTCCCACATAAAGAATCGTGTCGTCCGCATCGTGCATGATATAGACTCCCGGCTTGTTCGGAAGCTTTTTTAATTCTTCTTTTACATCAAAATCATCCATTTACATTCCTGTCCCAAGCGGACCCAAATCGCGATTTCTCTCCGCTTTCTCCATTTGTCTGATTTTTAACATTCTGATCCTCATTGTGCTGCGGCTCTTGCGGAATAGGATTTTTGTTCTCCTGTGGTTCCTGCGGAGCTTGAAAAACCGGCTGCTGCGGCGTAAATGTCCTAAGCTCTTCTGGACTTGGTACTTTTATCTCGTTCTCCTGCTGCGCCGGCTGCTCCTGAGCTGTTTCTTTTACTTCCTGCGCTTCCTTGGATTCATTTTCCGGCTTTTTCTCCTCCGGCTCAGGAAGTCCTTTTTCCTCGCGGTAAATTTTCATAAACTCCTTGCCCGTAATCGTCTCTTTCTCAATCAGGTATGCCGCGATTTTGTCCATAACATCCCGATTGTCACGCAGCATCGCAAGCGCCTCGTCATACGCTTCTTTCAGGATTTTCATAACCTCCGCGTCAATCTCCGCCGCCGTATTTTCCGCACAGTTCAATGTACTGGTGCTGTCAAGATACTGGCTCTCCACCGTCGCAAGCCCCATCAGCCCGAACTTCTCACTCATGCCGTATCTTGTCACCATCGACCGCGCAATATTTGTCGCCCGCTCAATATCATTCGCCGCGCCCGTCGTCACCGTGTCAAACATAATCTCCTCGGCAGCACGTCCGCCCAAAAGCCCGACAATCATATCATGAAGCTCTGCTTTGGAATTCAGGTATTTCTCATCCTCGGGCACATGCATTACATAACCAAGCGCGCCCATTGTACGGGGCACAATCGTAATTTTCTGTACCGGTTCCGAGTTCTTTTGCAGCGCACTGATTAACGCATGACCGACCTCGTGGTAAGATACAATCTTACGCTCCTCCTTGCTCATGATGCGGTCCTTTTTCTCCTTGCCCACAAGCACTACTTCCACCGCATTAAACAAGTCCTTTTGGCTGACAAACTCCCTGCCTTCCTTCACGGCATTGATTGCCGCCTCGTTAATCATATTCGCAAGGTCTGCACCGACTGCACCGCTTGTAGCAAGCGCAATTGCATCCAAATCGACCGTCTCGTCCATCAGCACATCCTTCGAATGCACCTTCAGGATATTGACGCGCCCTTTCAAATCGGGCTTATCCACAATAATCCGCCTGTCAAAACGTCCCGGACGCAGCAATGCCTTATCCAAAATTTCAGGGCGGTTCGTCGCGGCTAATATAATAATTCCCTTCTTGCCGTCAAAACCGTCCATCTCCGACAAAAGCTGGTTTAATGTCTGCTCGCGCTCTTCGTTTCCGCCGCCGTATTTCGAATCACGGCTTCTTCCGATTGCGTCAATTTCATCAATAAACACAATGCACGGCGCATTTTTTTCCGCTTCTTTAAACAGGTCGCGCACACGTGACGCGCCCACACCTACGTAAAGCTCAATAAAATCCGAACCGGCAAGTGAGAAAAACGGGACATGCGCCTCTCCCGCCACCGCCTTCGCAAGCATCGTTTTACCGGTTCCGGGAGGTCCGACAAGAAGCGCGCCTTTTGGCAGCTTTGCACCGATTTTAGCATATTTTCCGGGATTATGCAGGAAATCAACAACCTCCTGCAGGGACTCCTTTGCCTCATCCTCTCCTGCTACATCCCGAAAGGTAATTCCTGTCTCCTTCTGCACATAGACCTTTGCATTGCTTTTTCCCATACTGAAAGCGCCTCCGCCTCCGGATACCTTTCGGAAAATCAGGCTTAAAAATCCCCACATCATCAACGCAAGGACTGCATAATATAATAGGGAAAGAACAATACCGGAACGGTCCGGAAGAGAACCTTTTACCTCCACATCCGCCTTCAAAAGGCGTTTGGTAAGCGTATCATCGTCCTCCACTTTTCCTGTGACATAAGTGATTGTCGGCTGATAATAAGATATTAGCTTATCGCTTGACTCCTTTACCTTCGGCGTAATGACAATCTGTCCCGTCTCAATTTTAACACTCTCAACGGAACCTTCATCGACTAACTTGATAAATTCATTGTAAGTAATTTCACGGTTGGTCGCGCCTGTCACAACTTTCGTGAGATAACTTACAAAAAAAAGAGAAAGCACTGCTGCCACAAGCATAATGATAAGACTCTGCTTTCTCGGGTCTTTTCCGTCGTGTCCGCCGCCACCGCCATTTCCGTTACCATGACCGTTATTATTGTCATGATTATTAATCTGATTATTATCCATATTTATCGAAAACCCTTTCTATATTACTACTCTGTATTGAATATTTTTAACAAATCAAGTATAATTATAAAGATAATCCATTTATAAATCAATAATTTCTTTATGAAATAAAACTAAAATAATCAAATCGAAAGGAACATGTATATTATGCCCGTTAAGTATGTATTTGTAACCGGCGGCGTCGTATCAGGACTTGGAAAAGGAATTACTGCTGCATCGCTTGGCCGGCTTTTAAAGTCAAGAGGATACAAGGTCACAATGCAAAAATTCGATCCATATATCAATATTGACCCCGGCACCATGAACCCCATCCAGCATGGCGAAGTCTTTGTCACGGACGACGGCGCGGAAACCGACCTTGATTTAGGTCACTATGAGCGCTTTATCGATGAAAGTCTTGACAAAAATTCCAACGTCACTACCGGAAAAGTTTACTGGAGCGTTCTCCAAAAAGAGCGGCGCGGCGATTACGGAGGCGGCACCGTCCAGGTGATTCCGCACATCACCAACGAAATTAAGAGCCGCTTTTACAGGAATTTCACCTACCCTGACATGCGCATTGCCATTATTGAGGTCGGCGGCACCGTCGGCGACATTGAGAGCCAGCCGTTTTTGGAATCCATACGCCAGTTCCAGCATGAGGTCGGGCATGAAAACGCGATTTTAATCCACGTGACGCTGATTCCCTATCTGAGCGCCTCGCAGGAGATGAAAACCAAGCCGACACAGGCAAGTGTAAAAGAGCTTCAGGGAATGGGAATTCAGCCGGATATTATCGTATGCCGGAGCGAACATACTCTCGAGCACGGAATCAAAGACAAAATTGCGCTGTTTTGTAATGTGCCCACTTCCCATGTGCTGCAAAATCTCGACGTCGAGTATCTCTATGAAGCGCCTCTTGCAATGGAACGGGAGCATTTGGCGGAGGTTGCCTGCGAATGCCTGCACTTAAAATGCCCTGAGCCCGACTTGGATGAATGGGCAAAAATGGTTGACGATTTAAAAACACCGACGCAGGAAGTCAATATTGCGCTGGTCGGAAAATATACACAGCTTCACGATGCCTACATAAGTGTGGTGGAAGCCTTAAAGCACGGCGGAATTCCGCAGCACGCCACCGTCAACATCAAGTGGGTGGACTCGGAGCAGGTGAACGCCGAAAACGTTTCGGATATTTTAGGAGACGTTGAAGGCATCCTTGTACCCGGCGGTTTTGGCGACCGTGGAATTGAGGGCATGATTGACGCAATCCGCTATGCGCGGGAAAACAGTATTCCGTTCCTTGGTCTGTGCCTTGGAATGCAGCTGTCTATCGTGGAGTATGTCAGAAACGTGGTCGGCTACAATGACGCACACAGCATTGAACTTGACCCCAACACGATTCATCCTGTCATCGCACTGATGCCGGATCAAAACGGCGTGGAAGACATCGGCGGCACGTTACGGCTCGGCTCATATGAATGCCACCTCGACACAGCGTCGAAAGCGTACAAGCTCTATGGCAGCGAAGTGATTCATGAGCGTCACAGGCACCGCTATGAAGTGAACAATGATTACCGAAATGTGCTCTCGGAAAAAGGTATGCTCCTATCCGGGCTTTCCCCTGACGGGCGGATTGTGGAGATGATTGAAATTCCCGCACACCCGTTCTTCCTCGCAACACAGGCACACCCCGAGTTAAAGAGCAGGCCAAACAGACCGCATCCTTTATTCAAGGGGCTTGTGGAAGCGGCGATTGCTTATAAAAATAAATGATACTACTCAAATGGCTATGCGAAAACGCATAGCCATTTATTCGTATATTCAATCCTTACTCCACAAAATCCACCCCATACCTCCCATCCGCCCACGTAATCGCAAGCGGTTTTAAATCATACGCCGAAATCCGGTACCCGTCTGCCGTAAGCGACACCGTAAACTCCGCCATTCCGCCCTTAACACACGACTGCTCAGGCTGCGCGCTGATATAATTCCCAATCGAATAAAAAATAAGCATCTCATGCCCATCCTGCCCTGTCAAAACCGCAAACGGCTGTAAACTATGCGGATGCGTCCCAATCACCGCATCCACGCCGCACTCTAAAAACACCTGCGCCCATTTTTTTTGATAATCATCGGGTTCCTGCGCATACTCCGTACCCCAATGCGCAAACACAATCACAAAATCGGCATCGTTTTTCGCCTGCGCAATGTCCTCACGGATTTGTTCCTCATCCTCCAGCAAATGCACCATATGCGGATTTTCCTTTGGCAGTGCAATCCCGTTTGTCCCATACGTATAATTCAGCAACGCAAACTGCACGCCATTTCGCACAATCATCCGATATGGCTTATATTCCGCTTCCAAACGCGACTGTATTCCAAGACAGACAACCCCGCTGTCATCAAAAAACTGTTTGGTAAAATTCACCCCGTCCGCGCCTCTGTCAAGCGCATGGTTCGTCGCACACGTCACCACGTCAAAGCCCGCATCCGCAATCGCCTCCCCCACCTGAACAGGTGTTCCAAAGCGCGGATAACCGCTCACCATTGACAATTCGCTAACAAGCGGTGTTTCCTGATTTATTACCGCAACGTCAAAGTCTGCAATCACATCTCTCATATTTTCAAACAGAAAATCAAAATTCCCGCCATTTTGCAGTCCATATCGGTAAATCGGCTCATGCGTCAAAAGATCTCCGAACGCAGCAAATGAAATACTGCCCTCTTCCTTCGTAAATCCCCACGAATCCCACACCCAGCTGCTGACAGCCCCCTCTAAATCCGTCAGCCAAAGACGACAGTGCGGCGCACCCTTCCCATTGGACACAATATCCGAAACCTCCAATCCAAGATAAGAAGACATCCACTTCGGTTTCACCAAATCAGGCGCACATTCATAGACAAACAAATGCTGGGACCACTGCCGCTCATCCTTCTCCACCCAAACAGGCTTACTCTTCCCATACCGCCCCCGTTTCCAGCAAAGCAGCGCCAGTTCGTCCTGTCCGTCATTGTCGGCATCACAAAACAAAGCCTTCTGAACCTTCACATTATCCGGCGACGTCCAAATCACACGATTCGCATGCGTAACCGTTACAGATTTTTTTGACAATGAAAACAGATACTCCCCCGAAGTATCGCCCCTCGCCGTTTCCTCCCACGAAATCCAGCGCGGCAAAAAAGCGCCGCCATTCTGCAGAAAAAGCAGAAGTGCAGCGGCGCCTGTCACCATAATCACGCATGATATTATTTTAACAACAAGTTTCTTCGACAATTTTTTCAATACTTTATTCCCATTGATACCGATAGCGATAGCTTGCCGTCCAGTCGGGCTTCTCTATCGAATCATCTCTCTCATGATTTCCCTCAGCATTCGGCTGAATCCCCAACATCTGACGCCACTTTGAATCCGTCAAACGGTCATTCATCGGCCACGCAAACTGATAGAACGAATAAACGCTCCCCTTCGCAATCTTAATCTTGCCATCCACCTCAATGACCACAAAAATGGTCGACGGATCGCCTGTTCCTACTTCAAGGACGCTCCCCGATTCCCAATCAGTCGCAATATCTGCAATAATCGCTGCGGGACACTCTTTTGTGGCAATATATTCTTCGTCGCTGTTTTCCTTCACCGCCTCATACCAAAAATGCTCGATATTACCGCCATAACTTCTGATAAACTCATACTCCTCGTCCGTCAGCAGCTCGTTTTGCAGCTCCTTATTCGAAATCGTAACCATCTGCTGCGCCATCTGCGACAACCGCGAAAGATTTTCCTCCTGCTCCGGCGAAAGCATTCCGTATTTTTTCAATCCCTGCGCCGTCATATCCGCAAGACTTGCAAACCGCACATAAACAAGCGGCTCCGGCTCCACATATCCCCTGTCGTCCGGCTCGTCGTCATAGCCGCCGCCCATCTCGGCAATCACCTGCTTTGAGTAGAGAATCGTATCATGCTTCAGCTCCGCATAACTGCCTGCAAAACACTCCAAATTCTTCTTTGTCCACTCGTCGTTTTGCATAAACACCGGATAACCTTCGCCCTTCGGCACAAGCAGCGGACGCAGCGTATGCAGCCATCCCGCATACAGGCTTGCCGACCACAGCGCATCGTTGTCCGCAGATAATCCCGTGCGAAGTTTTTCCATATTTTCCGAATAGCCCTCATAATCCTCCGCGCCGCTCTCCTTTAAAATCGAACGCGCCATATCGCTGCCAAGCGCCGCAGGCACATCAAGCACATCGGGCATCATCCGCTTTTCGTCCGCACTGTTTTTGCCCACATTCCTGTATATCAGATTTTGCATAATCTCTGCGTCAATCGTAAACCGCTGTCCCATAAACCGAAATCCGGGAATAACATTGCTTTCCTCCCATTCATAAATCGGAATGGAATTAATCTTCGGCGGCGTCAATGCTGCCGTCTTTTCATGAAACTTTGCAAAAGCGTCCTGCGTTCCAATCAAGTCCGCCGTTCCAATACTGTCCCCGTATACTTCGCTGACAAGCGGCGCATACTCACACACGCCCGAGTCGTCGCTCGCCCCTGCAAAAAACGACGTTACACTGTAAATCGCTCCCCAAAGGCTGACCGCTTCCCCGTCGTCCGCAAGCGCTTTCGTTATCAAAAATGCGCTTCTGTCAAAGTCCTCCTCTTTCTGCTGAAAGTGGATTCTGCCATACCACATCATCGCCTTAAAATACTTCTCAAGCTTCTCGTCGCCCTCATAGTAACCGCGCGGCACATACTGAGAATAATCTTCTTCATCTCCGCGAATATCCGAAATGTCAACGCCTTGCGCGCGTTCGATTTTATCAAGCTCGCTCTGCACAAGCTGCGCAACGTCGGGATGCGCTTTTGTGTTCTCGTCAAGCAGTGTTTTCCCAATTGTAAAAAACGCCAAATTGCGCTTTGCCGCACTCTCCCACTCGCTGCCCTTTAATGTCTCATACTGTGCAAGACTGTTTTGAATCATTTTATCACTAAGCTTTACAAGACTGTCAAACAGATAATCCCGCTCAATGTTTTTCAGTAAATAACTGAAATACAGATGATATGTATGCATCAGCGAATCCACCGTCACAAAATTTGGTATCAGCTCATAGCGGTTAATCTCATAGAGCTCGAAAAACTCGTTTTCCGCGCTTCCCGCCACAACAAAGCCGTTCTTCGCCAGCTTTTCCACAAGCTGCGGATCGTCCTCGCTAAAGTAAAACTGATTTACGTTTACAACATTAGACAAATCCGGCTCTATGCTATACTGCGTCACCTGCGGTGTGACATTCTCCGACACGCTCTGCGGCAGACTGCCGACCAGCATCGGGCGCCGTCCCATATACAAATCGAGCGTCACCTCTGTATCCACAGACGCCATGTCCTGCCCCTCCTGCGTCTGCGGTGTTGAAGGATGCTCTGTTTCCTGCCGCGTCTGCGTTTCAGCCGTCGGTACCTCGTTCCCGTTTGGCTGCGCCGGCGCACCGCAGCCACTAAGCATACTGACCGCCAACACCGTTGCCGTTAATTTTTTGTATTTCCATTTTTTCGTAAACATTCCTTACACTCCCCCTTTACATAACCTTCCTGCTTTTATCAACTTTAGTATAGCAGTGCAATAATGCATTTGCAAGAAAAACCCCATGAACATCTTCAACTATTAAGTCGAATTTGCTCACGGGGTCATGTCAATTCATATCAGACAAATTAGCAAACGCCTTGTGCCAGCATCGCATTCACTACCTTCTCAAATCCTGCAATATTTGCACCCGCAACATAGTTGCCTTCCATGCCGTATCTCTTTGCCGCGTCGTCAATATTATGATAAATATTTACCATAATACCTTTAAGCTTCGCGTCAACTTCCTCAAAACTCCAGCTTAAACGCTCGCTGTTCTGAGACATCTCCAATGCAGATGTCGCAACGCCGCCTGCATTTGCAGCCTTACCGCCGACAAACCATACGCCGTTTGCCTGCAGATACTCTGTCGCATCAATTGTAGTCGGCATATTCGCACCCTCGCATACGCACTTGCAGCCATTTGCAACCAACTGCTTTGCATCGTCAAGCAAAAGCTCATTCTGTGTCGCACAAGGAAGTGCAATGTCACATTTTACCTGCCATACGCCGCGGCCTTCATGATACTGTGCACTCGGTCTTGCCGCCGCATACTCTGTCAGTCTTGCTCTCTTAACTTCCTTAACCTCTTTCAAAAGCGCTACGTCGATGCCTTCCGGATCATAAATCCAACCCGTGGAATCCGAACATGTAACAACCTTAGCGCCCATCTGCTGCGCCTTCTGTGTCGCATAAATTGCAACGTTACCTGCACCGGAAACGACAACTGTCTTGCCTTCCATAGACTCGCCGTGGCACTTAATCAATTCCTCTGTCAGATACAAAAGACCGTATCCTGTTGCCTCCGTACGGGCAAGGGAACCGCCGTATGTAAGTCCCTTTCCTGTCAGAACGCCTTCAAACATTCCCTTAATTCTCTTATATTGACCAAACATAAAGCCAATCTCTCTTGCGCCCGTTCCGATGTCGCCTGCCGGAACGTCAACGTCAGCGCCGATATACTTTGAAAGCTCTGTCATAAAGCTTTGGCAGAATGCCATAATCTCTCTGTCCGACTTACCCTTCGGGTCGAAATCAGAACCGCCCTTGCCGCCGCCGATTGGAAGGCTTGTCAGGGAATTCTTAAAAATCTGCTCAAAGCCCAAGAACTTGATAATACCTAAATTTACGGAAGGATGTAAACGAAGTCCTCCCTTGTAAGGTCCGATTGCATTGTTAAACTGTACGCGGTACCCTCTGTTTACCTGAACCTGTCCCTTGTCGTCCACCCAGGGAACACGGAACATAATCATACGGTCCGGCTCCGTGATGCGCTCTAAAATCGCATTCTTTTTGTAAAGCTCCTCATTTGCCTCAACAACAGGTCTTAATGAATTAAGCACCTCTGTAACTGCCTGCAAAAACTCCGGCTCGCTTGCATTCTTCTGCTTTACGAGCTCTAATACCTCATCAACGTAAGACATCTTTAAATCCTCCTTGTTTTCCGAAGAAAAATGAAATTTTCCTTCTTATGATAAATAAATGTTGAACTAACAATATATTTAAACTGTTTGGTTCAACACTGTAATGCGTTAAACTCAACACTCATATTATAGTAGAATTTTTTTTCAAGTACAACAAAAAGTTTCTCTACCGCGTAATTTTGTGGATTTTACTAAAATTAATCGTCATAAATCACAATTTTCTGTACTATTTCAGGTAATTTTTGTGCGTTGCAGCGCACATTTGTGCTGTATGTTCTGTTTTTGGGACTGCGCTATATCTTGTATTTCGCCAAATACTGCTGATACAGCACATCAAATTCACTTCCCTCGTCTTTTGTCAGACTGTCAACATATTCATGTGCGTAAGTATCATTCTCGTAAAGCTGCATAACGCCGATTGCAAGGTTAGAGCAATGGTCCGCAATCCGCTCGTAATTATTCGTGATGTCGGACAGCACAAAGCCCATTTCCGCCGTACATTTGCCCTTTTTCAAACGCTTTGTATGGCGCTTTTTCATATCTTTCTGCAAACGGTCGATTGCCTCCTCAAACGGCTCAATCCGCTTTGCACACGCCAAATCTCCCTGTTGGAACACCTGCACTGCCATCTGCACAATATCTGTCACGGCACGCGAAAAGACGCGCAGCTCCTCCGTTGCCTTATTGGAAAAATGCTGTTCCTTTTTGTTCATGCTGCGGGCAAGCTCTCCAAGGTTCATTGCGTGGTCTGCAATCCGTTCCAAATCGCCGATACCATGGAGCATTTGATTCAGCTTCATCGTATCACTCTCCGTCAGGTTTCTCGCCGAAAGTTTTACAAGATAACCGCCCACTTCGTCATCAAAACGGTCAATCAGCTTCTCCCGCTGTTCAATGCGCTTTACGGTCTGCTTGTCATAGTCGAGAATAACCGCCATTGCCTCGTTGACTGCCTCCTCCACCAAATCCGCCATTTTGAGCACACACGCGTTTGTCTGCTCCAACGCAAAGGACGGCGTCGCCAAGAGCCGTTCGTCAAGCCTTGCAAAGATTTCGTCCTCCTCCTTGCGCGCATTCTCGTCATCGTCCGGCTTAATCAGGATAAAGGACAGCCGCTCAAGCTGATTCGCAAACGGCAGCAGCACAAGCGTCGCCAAAATATTAAAACAGGTATGGACAAGCGCAATGCCCGCACTATTTGCGGATTCACCCAAAAATGCAAACGGCATCACGAAATGAATTGTATAAAACACTGCCATAAACACCGCCACGCCGATGACATTGAACATTAAATGAATGGTTGCGGCGCGTTTTGCGTTCTTTCCGGCGCCCACGCCCGACATCATCGCAGTCACGCAGGTTCCGATATTTTGTCCCAAAATAATCGGCACCGCAGACGCATACGTCACTTTTCCCGTTGCGCAAAGCGCCTGCAAAATACCGACGGACGCCGATGACGATTGGATAACCGCCGTCAAAAGCGCACCCACGATTAAGCCTAAAACGGGATTTGCAAACATGGTAAAAAGTCCCGTAAACGTGGGATTTTCGCTGAGCGGTTTCATCGCGTCAGACATCGTATTCATTCCGGTCATCAGGATTGCAAAACCTACCAAAATTCCGCCAATATCGCGCTTTTTCGCATTTTTTAAAAATACGATAAACAC
>CAMWNY010000009.1 GCA_947175775.1 uncultured Lachnospiraceae bacterium
CCATTACCCCCTTTCCGTTGCTTTTGTACAGTCCGCACCGTTTCCCTTTTGCACGCCGTTTTTCCTCCGCGCGGATACAAAACCGCTGCAGCGGCACCACAATTAAAAGCGCAACGGCAAGCGGCAGAAAATACGGCAAAATATATTTTAACAGGAACAAAACTGACACGCATGTCATAATATACAAAACGACTCTTTGGTATCCCCTTTGCTTCCAAAATTCCACACACAGCTCCCCCTCTTTTTATTTATGTATGTCAAATGCCAATGCCTTTCTTCCTTTGGGCGCCCGCGTACAAAAAAGTGCAGCAGTTTTGAAAATTTCCCAAAACTACTGCACTTATTATCGTCATAATTATATTACAATATACCTATCGTTTTGCTTCCATAAGAGCATGATACCAAAAACAATTAATTGATTTCTGCCTCATGGGTTAACAGCCAGCTTCCGTCCTCGCGCTCCTGTGCCGTGACGCTCATCATACAGCTGTTCCTGTGCTTCTCAACCAAATACCGCTCAATATATCCGTCCTGACAGTCGCCTTCATCATACGCCTCAAAAATATCATCCCAAAGGTCCTTATCAGTGATAATCAATTCGAAGCTGACATTATAATCATCTGTCGCCATCATTGCTGCAAAGCACTCAATATAATAGTCGTCAATGTTTCCGATATAACCGTCCTCACTGCCGCGCACAGTTTGGACCGTAATATTTGCCGTGTTATCAACAACCGGCGCCTGCGTCGTTGTACCATTCCCTGTCGTCGTGGTCGTAGTTGTTGTTCCTGTAACTGTTGTAACCGTTGCCGGTCCGGTCGTCGTCGGTTTTGTCGGCGGCGTCACGGTCGTGGTATCGGAAGGCACGGACGGATTTACCTCAAGGCCGCTGTATCTGCTTCCCCTGCATGCCGGAAGATAAATCGACAAATCCTTGCGTATGTGATTTCCTGCATATTCTGCATCCGAACAGTTAAAGTAATCATACGTATTCGGGTTGGTATCATCCCATGTGCTGTCCACATTATAATACTGTCCGTCCTCAAGCTTTACAATATTCCATGCATGATTTTCACCGGCATACCCCGTAACGTAATAGCAGGGAATATCGAGCTGCTGAAGCACATACTGTAGCGCCCTTGCATATCCCGCACACACGGTTCTTCCGTATACCAGCGCACTGTACGCGCTTTGGTTCATGGGTGCGTTTGCATCATACCGTACGGAAGCAATCAACGCATCATGCGCCTCTCTCTCCTTATCATAATCCGTATAAAACCCATAGGTTTTATCCAAAATCAGCTTTGCCGCATCCTCAAACTTTGATTTGGAACCGTCAATATCGTTTGCCGTGACATTAAACACAAGCGTAATATCCGCTACAGGTCCAAGCGGCGCATATTTATACTTGTATGCCGTATCCACCCAAAACAGTTCGGGGTGGTCATTCACAACAGCTGTAAACGCATTCTTCAGGTCGGTTGCCGTAATATCCGTAACCGGAGAAAAATTCTTCTGCATCGCATCCGCATTCGCATACAGCTGCCGGTAAAGCGCTTTCTGCGTGTCATTGAGTATGGCATAATACGGATAAAACTCCTCATCAAATGTAAGTTTCTCTCCAGTCTCACCCTTGCCAAGCGTTTCTAAAATCTCATCTGCTTTCGCCTGTGTGACTTCCGTACCGGTTGACTTAATCGGAATATAACCGGTAAGCGCAGCCACCTTGGGAGGAATTTTCAGATTCTTCTGCGCATCATCATCGTCCGAATCCGGACTTTCCGCCGCAGGCTGTTCCCCCTGTGTCACTGTTGTTTTTATAACAAAGTTTCCTGCCTGACCTTCTTCAGGCACATTTGTTTCGATGGTTTCGTCCGGTTTCTTCAGACGTTCCCCAATTTTTACGGCTATATCGGGATTGTGGTTACAAAGCGCAATAAAAAGAAGTATAAGCGCAAGCAGACCACCAATTCCGTATAGCAGCTTCTCTACTATACGCATAATGGTACCTCCTCTTCCTACTTATACTCCCCCATGAGTCAAAACCAAACGCCGATGCGCTTCGCACACCGTCTTATTGGACCAAACGGCACCTCCATATGCCGCAATTGTCGCATTTATTTGAAAAAAGCGATTAATTTACTTAATTATAAGACTTTTTTCATGTTGTGTCAATCGGTTATTTTGTATATAATATGAGAGAAATACAAAAAAGGTTTGTGAAATATGAAAGAAGTGAAAAAATGAAAATCTTGGGTCTCAATAAAACAACCCTTCTTGACTATCCGGGGCGCGTGGCTTGTACGATTTTTTTAGGCGGCTGCAACTTCCGCTGTCCCTTTTGTCATAATAAAGATATTGTTCTCGCGTCCGACTGCATTGATGCCTATACGCAGGACGAACTTTTTGCATTTTTAAAAAAGCGCAAGGGCATTCTTACGGGCGTGTGTATCACAGGCGGAGAACCGACAATCAATAGTGACCTGCCTGCTTTAATTGCAGACATTAAAAAACTCGGCTACAAAGTCAAACTTGATACCAACGGCTCTAGCCCCGCCATGCTCGCCTCCCTGATTGAAGACAGATTGATTGATTGCTGCGCAATGGACATCAAAAACGCTCCCGAAAAATATGACACGACTGTCACTTTTTCAGCATTACCCGACATCAGAAAATCCGTAGAGATTCTTTTGTCCCAGCCCTGTACCGATGAGAACAGCTTCTCCTATGAATTCCGCACTACCCTTGTCAAAGAGCTGCACGATGAAGCGGATATTTTGTCCATTTGCAAATGGATAACAGGCGCAAACGCCTATTATTTACAGTCTTATACAGAAAGCGACGGTGTTTTCCAAAAAGGATTTCATGCTCATGAAACAGAAACGCTCTTGCATTTTGAGCGCCTTTGCCAAACATATATTCCCAACACACACCTACGCGGCATATAAATCGCCAATATGCCCAAATTTAGTTGGTTTTAAACACGGCACTTAGCCCCTTGCCCGCGGAAATTAAATTTCCACCTGCTTCATATAATATCCGAAACACCCTTCATAAATCTCGCGCTTTTCCTCCTCGCGCATCCGCGCCTCACCAATGTCAAACCCTTCAAATCCAAACATCTGTGCGATTCTTTTTTCCCTGTCATAATAAACCCCCGGAACGCCGAGGTAATACTCTACGGGCGGCTCCCCCGTACCCGCCGCCTGAAGCCTGCTGTTTGCCAACTGTCCTTCCTCAAACCGAAACAGCAAGAGCTGCCTGTAATTATAATACGAATGCAACACAAACGAGTTGGAAATCAGACTGTGATAACGCTGTGTCAGTATCACAAGATCTTTTGGCTTTATCAGCAAAGACTGCGCCTCGGGAAAAATATGCACATGCGGATAAGTATCGGAAAGCTGCTCCCATTTATCCTGCGGAAGCTTATCAGGCAAATCGCGGTTGACATTATCATGACTGTGTGTGCTCTTTTCCTCTGCTATATCTTCTGATTCTTTTTGCATATGCGCTCCCGCATAGGTATTGTTCTGTGCCGTCTGAATATATGGCTCAGACTGCGTCATGGCGCTTTCCCGCAGTACGCACAGACCCTTCCGGCTCCCATAAAACGGCACTTCTATACAAACACACTTCTCGAAGCCTTTCGCATCTCCCCACGCAAGTTTTTCCATACCATATCCGTTTTGAATACCCACCTCGCCCAAACACCATTTTTCGCCGTTATCGTCAAGAGCATACACACTGCATCTGTTTCCACACTGTAATGGCACACCGCGAAGCCCTACACAGATTCCACTGCGTTCTACTCTCAAAAAACCGACATTACGCTCTTTTCGGTCTCCGTTCATGTAATCTATATAAAAAAATTGCATAAAAACCCCCTCCCGCTGACATTCCAGTATAATGTACCTATTCTTCCTACACTAATGTATGTCCACAAAGAGGGGGTTAGAACTGTTATTATTTATTCTAAAGAATCAATATACTTCATATAACTAACAACCATCAATGCTATTTTAAACGTCAGCGCATCTTCAAATTTCCGAATATCAAGCCCTGTTGCCTGATTCAGCTTTTCAATTCGATATACAAGCGTATTTCGATGTACAAAAAGCTGTCTTGACGTTTCTGATACGTTCAGGTTATTGTCAAAAAACTTCTGCACCGTCGTGAGCATTTCTTCATCTAAATCATGAATCACATTCTCTCCAAAAATCTCCGTAATAAATATGCGGCAGAGGTTAATAGGAAGCTGATATATCAACCTTCCAATCCCAAGCGTATTATATGCATTTATTGGCTTTTCCATATAAAAAATCTTACCTACATCCATCGCCATTTTCGCTTCTTTATAGGACTTGGATACCTCCTTCAGTTCACCCACGATTGTACCGTAAGAAACTCTTGTAACCAGCATCGCTTCTGAGTTCATCATGTCGACAATGACCTGCGCTTCCCGCTCCACTTCATCATAAGCATCTACTGAAGTTAACTCTTTAATGACAATAATGTTTTTCTGCTCCACTGCAGTAAGATAAAAGCCTGACTGTTCCGCAAACAGATTCTTTAAAAGTTCCATCGACACATTGTCCTTGTCATTCTGCGCCTCTACTAAATACACGACACGCGGCATGTCAGGCGCAATATGCAATCTCTTTGCACGGTTATAAATGTCCACCAATAGAAAATTATCCAAAAGCAGATTTTGAAAGAAGTTGCTTTTGTCAAAGTGCTCCTTATATGCAATCATTAAATTCTGAATCTGGCTTACCGCGATTCTTCCAATCATATATGCATCCGCAATGCCTGTTCCCTTAGAAATCAGCACATAAATGATGTCTTTATCCTCGAGCACCTTCAGCATATGATAATCTCCAACAATTTGGCTATCCGCAGGTGAGTTTGCAAAACTCTCAACCAGTTCCTGCGAAACATCCTTATTATCAAAAGTTGATGCTACTACAATACCCTCCATATCAATAACACAAAAATCAACCTTTGTGATTCCCTTCAGCTCATCAATGCTTGCCTGAATCATTTGATTTGAAATCATACTTCCTCCTTTCGTGTATACAAAACCCCCGACAGAAAATCTATCGGGGGTATATTATCGTATTTCAGGAATGCAGAATACTAGTTTGTAATAACCTTCTCTGTTTCCTTATCAAATACATGGATCTTTTCAACATCCATAGCAAACTTAACCTTATCGCCCGGTCTTGCCGTTGTTCTGGGATCAACTCTTGCCGTGATAGGGAACTCAGCAATATCTGCATATAAGAATACTTCTGCTCCAAGAAGCTCGTATACACGGATTGTTGTGCTGAATGTACTCTCAGCCTTTGCCTCTACCATCATCTGAGAATCATAAATATCTTCCGGTCTGATACCAAATGTAACAGTCTTTCCATTGTAACCGCCATCAACTAACTTCTTAGATTTTGCAGGAGGAAGAGGAATAGAAAGATCCGCTACGTTCAAGTAAGCTGTATCACCCTTAATTTCTACCTTTGCATCAATGAAGTTCATCTGCGGAGAACCCATAAATCCTGCAACGAACAGGTTCTGCGGTCTGTCATATAAGTTCTGCGGTGTATCTACCTGCTGTACAATACCATCCTTCATAACAACGATACGTGTACCAAGCGTCATAGCCTCTGTCTGGTCATGTGTAACGTAAATGATGGTTGTTCCAAGTCTCTGATGAAGCTTTGCAATCTCGATACGCATCTGTACACGAAGCTTTGCATCCAAGTTTGAAAGAGGCTCGTCCATGAGGAATACCTTAGGATTACGTACAATCGCACGACCCATAGCAACACGCTGTCTCTGACCGCCTGACAAAGCCTTCGGCTTTCTGTCAAGGAGCTTCTCAAGGTCAAGAATCTTTGCTGCATCACGAACCATCTTGTCGATTTCCGGCTTCGGCACCTTTCTTAACTTGAGACCAAATGCCATGTTGTCATATACTGACATATGAGGATACAGAGCGTAGTTCTGGAATACCATCGCGATGTCTCTGTCTTTCGGCTCCACGTCGTTAACAACTCTGTCGCCGATTCTCAACTCACCTGAAGAAATATCTTCAAGACCTGCAATCATACGAAGTGTTGTTGACTTACCGCATCCTGAAGGTCCAACGAAAATGATGAACTCTTTATCTGCGATTTCAAGATTAAAGTTTTTAACTGCCTCAAATCCATTCGGATATACCTTGCAAACGTTCTTTAATGATAAACTTGCCATTTTAAACAGCCTCCTAATATTATTTTTTTAATATGCCGATATTAATAAGATATATCGGTTTTTTACATAGTCTTAGTATAAATTAAAACCCGCCAAATTGCTAGTGCCATAATTCAACAAAGATTTTTGCAGGGTTATGTAAAAATTGCTCACCCAATATACACAAATCCAATATTTCCCATATTGGTTAGTCAACTTGAACAATCGACGCCATATATCCTATACAAGTTGACTAATCCTCAGCTTTTTTATTCATTGCTTCTCGTTCCATGCGCTCACTTTCCGCAAAAATACCGCCGCTATTCTCTTCCAAATTGCTTGCATCATCTCCCAAACCTGTGCTTTCATACTTACGAAAAACCCTTAAAAGCACAAAACTTTTAAAGTAAAAAATGCCTCCAAAGCCGAGCAGAAAAACAACCGGAAAAATCTGCGGCACAAGGTAAAGAATGAAATATGGCACCGCATATACCAGTATAAGAACAAACGCACTTGGAAGATGGGAAAGCGCCATTAAAAATGCGTTCTTAATCGTATGCTTTACTGTATTTTGAAACCGCGCCTGCAACGGAAACACAAATACCAGTCCAAGTGCAGCCACCAGCGTAACAGACACCATCGCAATACGGACCCAAGACACAAACTCAATGCCGGAGTACAGAATAATCCGGTAATCCATCATTATAACCGCCGCCAAAAACAACACCAAAATCCATATAATAGTTGCCTGCCTGAAATTTTCCTTAAAAGCTTTTAAAAATCCTTTTATGATGTAAGTTTCTTCATTTTTTACCATTTTAAATCCCATATAATAAGCCGCCGTAAGCGCTGCACCTGCGGTAATTACAGGAATACATGCAACCATAAACAGAATTCCCAAAATCATAATATCCGCAACCTTGTTCAGGAAATTTACAAGCGGGCTGTCCAGTTTAAACATATCCATCCTCCGTTTCTAACATACATTCTGAATCGAGTAGAGAAGATTCATCTTTCCCTATAGAATAAAAGTCAGACAGGACATTTTATCCTGTCTGAAAATTATATCATTATGCAAGACTATTGTAAACTTGTTTATAATTTCTTAACAGCTTCTGATACATTATAAGCGCCATATCTGCCTTATCCTCCGCAATCTCAATAATGTCATCAAAATGCTTCATAAAGGTATCCGTTACAATTGCATCATACTGCCCTGATATAATGCCATTGTTTAAGTTTTCCGTAATTTCTTTTTTTGTGTACGCACGTCTGTACGGTTTCTCCCGCATCGCATTTACTACATACTCTGAGAGCTGCAAAATAGCATCCTTATTTGTCATATAGCTTGCCTTAAGCCCCTTTGGATATCCGCTTCCGTCAAACCGTTCATGATGTGCCGTCGCAATCTTAATGATATTATCCGAAATCTTTCCCTCCAGCATTTTCTCCATAATTTCCACATGCGTTTTAATGAGGTTTTTCTCCTCTTCATTTAGATTTCTTGGCGCATTCAAAAGCTGGCTTGGTATCGCGAGCATTCCAATATCATGTAAAAGCGCTGCATAGTAAATCTCATTTTTATCGTTTTCATTTAAGTTCAGTTTACGCGTAAGCTCACGGCTGACGGAAATAACCGAAATCGTCTCTGATACCATCGACTCATCTCTTAGTCCGGTAAAATACATAAGCATCTTTAAATACTTTTCTTTTTCTCCATCGGACAGGAGAACATAGTCCTCATACTCGTCAACTTCGTCACCAAACGTGTTGTCTTTAATTTTCTCTAAAAAGTCATCATTTTCTATTGCCTTCTGTAAAAGTGCGACTGCTTCCGGATCAAACTTTGTACCTGAATATTTGTTTATCATCGCATACTCAAATTTATCACCAAATGCTTTATACCATATGTCCATCATTTCCGCAAGCTTGAGAAGTTCAAGCTCAAACCGGTACCGGAAATCCAAATCTTTTGTTTTTGTATAATCCATATGATGATAAAGAACGATTTTGGAACGCTCTTCAAACGGTGAAAGATATTTAAGGAAAAGGTAGCCATATATAGAATGCGGTAATGTTCTTTTTGCCTCATACGTCAATTGTTTTCTGACATCATCTGTTTTAAAAGCGCCTATATCATGAAGCATCGCTAAAATCATAAAATCAGCAATTTCATACTTTTCATAAGAGCCTCTGCACTCAAGAAGTTTCGCCAAAATATAACCCACGCGCACGCTATGATGCGCAACGCTTACATTCATAACCCGCATAGTCTCGTAAATCAGACTAATCATATTCCTGCTCGTGATATATTCTACTGCCATTTGGAACTCCTCCTCATTTGTTCTTTATTATTTTACACACTTTTTCATTGGTGTGTACCATATTCCATCATTAAACTGCTTACTGTTAATGTCCGTAAATCCTACGCGGTGATAAAATTCCACTGCATAAGGCGCCGCATTGACCGTGACAAAATCATGACCTTCTTCCTTTAAAACATAATCACTGATATACTGAATCAGACGCTTCCCAATCCCGCGTCTGTGATAGTTTGCATCCACAAACAAAAGAGAAATATGCGTCTCATTCCGAAGACTGATCATGCCAATCATGCGTTCATTCTCATATGCCGCAAAAAGCTGGTATTCTCCCATAAGAAACATGCGGTAAAGCACGGAATCCGTTATAAAATCCTGAAAACTCTCAATTCCTTCAGGTGGATAGTCTTTCGCCTCAAACTGCATAAAAACACGCCACGCAAGCGCCATTGCATCATCCCACTCATTGCGGTAAGCCGGTCGAAAAGTCAGTCTCACAGGCTTTATCACATTATTCCCCAAAATTTCAGCTCCCTTTTTGCGTCAGTTCATATCTGCCTTCACCACGTTCACAAGCTCTAATCCCCTGTTTACTGCGTCGGCGTTTTTAAGCGTTACATCTGCAATTGCACGCACCGCTTCTTTCGTAAAAAATCCCATGTGTGAGGTCACAAGAACATTCGGAAAAGTCATAAGCCGCGCCAAATTTTGGTCCGCAATAATCTCATTGGAACAGTCCTCGTAAAAAACGCCGCTCTCTTCTTCATAAACATCAATTCCCACACCGGCAAATTTCTTTTTCAGCAGACCTTCTATTAAATCATCCGTTCTTATTAAATCTCCACGCGAAGTATTAATCAGATATACATCGTTTTTCATAAGCTCTATCGTTTTCTCCTGCACGATATGTTTTGTTTCCGGCGTCAGCGGACAGTGCAGCGAAATCACATCAGCTCTTTCAAACACACGTTCTTTTTCGCAGTATTCTACATCCAGCGAATTATTAGGATACGGATCATATGCCAGTATTTCCATGCCGAATCCCTTTAAAATACGAATCATTGCCTGACCTATTTTTCCGGTGCCAATGACACCTGCCGTTTTTCCATGCAGATCCGTTCCCATAAACCCATTGATATTCATATTAAAATCTCGTGTTCTCGTATAGGCGCGGTGCGTCTGCCGGTTAACAGTCAAAAGCATTGCCATCGCAAACTCCGCAACTGCTTCCGGAGAATAGCTTGGCACTCTCAAGACGGGAATATTGTTCCTTGCCGCCGCTTTAATGTCTACATGATTAAAACCTGCGCTGCGTAGCAGCACGGCACGCACACCCATTTCTGCAATTCTGTCAATCATGCTCTCATTTAAATAGTCATTTACGAAAATACAAAGTGCGTCATGTCCTGCTGCCAAAGGAATCGTTTCCTCATTGCAGGGCACTTCAAAAAAATGCAGCTCTATGCCATACTCGTGGCTTAACGGCTCAAAATAAATCTTGTCATAGGGCTTTGTTGAATAAAATGCAACTCTCATTTCATGCCTCCATATCATTTACTAAAAGTTTTACTGCCTAAATCCAGGCTGGACAGTAACGTGAAAGTTACAGCTTATTATACACACTTTTTCCTGATTTATGCTTATTAACAGAAATGGAATAATTGTCTGACAATAGTATAACACAACTTTTGGAATAAAAAAAGCCCAATCGCAATGATTAGGCTTATTCTTAAAAATTTCATTTTATTGACATTGCAGGAATTTTTCAAGTGCATCTACGGCATCTTCTTCGTCATTCCCGTCGGCAGTGATTGTGACATTCATTCCCGCAGAAGGATTAAATGCGATTATTCCCATGATACTTTTCGCATTGATTCTGTACTTATCATATTCGAGTAATATTTCACTCTTAAACTGGCTTGCAATCTGAACAATCTCAGCCAGCGGATGGTCGTACTTTCTATCAATGTCCTTTACCATAACTTCTTTTTTCAACACGTTTATTCCTCCTATCAGTAAACTACATGTTCCACTTGCCTTACACTGCTTATCAGTATCTGCTTTTTTTCAAAAAAAGTCAATAATTTTCCGTCCAAAAAAACAAAATCCATATAAAAACCGTCTATTCCACTAAAAAAAACTTTATTTTAAATACTTTATTAGTATTTTTTGCAAAACATCTACGTCAATGGGTTTCGTCATATAGTCATCAAATCCGAGTGCAATATATTCCTCGCGCGCACCGGCAATCGCATTTGCCGTAAGCACCACAATCGGCGTATCATGGCTGACGCTTTCTTGATTATCCCGGATGTGGCGCATCACCTGCCGCCCGCCAATCTCAGGCATAATATCGTCTGTAAAAATTAAGTCAAACCGCTCTCTGTCAAGACGGTCTATCGCCTCCTGACCGCCGCCCGCTTTCTCCACCCGAATATCAAGAATTTCAAGCAGTGCGGTAATCACCTCCAAGTTCATTTCATTGTCATCTGCTACAAACACATGTTTCCCTGTAAACCGCAGCTCATTTCGCTCCTGTTCTGCATTCTTTTGCTGCTTCTCTTCTAAAATAACCTCAAAACGACTTCTGTAATCTCCAATCGGATCGTATTTGACAATCTGCTGCGGAATTTCTACAGTAAACGAAGAACCTTTTCCATAAACGCTGTCCACATTAATTTTTCCATTCATAAGCGTGACAAGCTGCGCAGTAATGTTTAATCCCAATCCTGTTCCTTCTATGTTCTTTGTTTTCTGACGGTCAAGGCGTTCAAACTCCTTAAAAAGCTTATCCCGTTCCTCCTCTTTGATTCCTATTCCGCTGTCGGACACGCTCACGACAAGCACAATGCTATTGTCGTCAAGATAGTGCGACAGCGCCTTCATTCCGACGCTAAGCTTTATCCAGCCTTCCTTTGTATACTTTACAGCATTTGACATCAGATTGATAATCACCTGTTTGACACGAATATCATCTCCATAAAGGGCATCAGGTATATTACCGTCCACTTCAATTTGAAGATTCAATCCTTTCGCGTCTGCTCTTCCTTGTATCATCACGGCAATATCATTGAGCATTTCAGAAAGTGCATAATTAGAGGGCACAATATCAATTTTCCCTGTCTCTATTTTTGAAAAGTCAAGAACATCATTGATAATGCCTAAAAGTGTATTACCCGCATTTTGAATATTGGCAGAATACTTTTTTACATTTTCATTCACTGCTTCATGCATAATCAGCTGATTCATGCCAAGTATTGCGTTCAGCGGCGTACGGATTTCATGCGACATCTGTGACAGAAACCGGCTTTTTTGTTCATTCGCTTTTTGTGCCGCCTTTTTATCGCGTTCTGCAAACATATGCTCCGCATCGTGACGAAGCATCTCTAACTCATAACGGCTTCTTACAATCCATACCAGCATACATGCGCTAAACACTAATATTCCATATCCGAAAAAAACAGAAGCAGGTTCAGCAATACCGCTCCAGTACGCCGTAATCGTTGCCAGTGTTCCAGTCAGAATTGCCGCCGTTCCCACAATAACTTCCACGGAAAATATCGTCTTTTCCTGTATAAAGCTTATAATCCCTACAATGCTTGCCGCAAAAATTAAAATATGTAAATATGGGAAGAAATCAGCCATGCTGTCTGCAAAAATGATATACCGGACAACGCCCACCGTACAAATCACAAGGTTCAGGAACGTCAATATTTCATATCGTTTGTGTCCTGGGAAAAAAGCATTTTTCATAAATATAATCAGTGGTATCGGCAAAAACAATTGTGATACGCAGCTCAGCCAGTTAATCATTCCCGTTTTTTCTACAAAAATCTCCATACAGCCCGAATCCGTGCTGATATAGATGACTGCCAAAACTAAAAAAACGGTCAGCCAGCGAAGAGAACGCACATCGTGCAGCTTTTCCGTAAGAATAGGCGAATGCCTTGTAACAAAATTCATGACAATAATGATTACCGCAATAATGCTCACAAAAAGACTGCTTCTTGATTTTATCAGCATATACCGGACCAACGCGTACCGGTCTCCCACTGCCAGGAATTGTATATTAAAATACTCTGCATCATCTGAGCTCACTTCAATCGTTATGGTATCTCCTTTTTGCACGCCTGCCATTGGGATATGATGCAGAAAACACATCTGTTTTGCATACTCCCGATACTTTTCCTGGTATACTTTATTATATAACAATTCACCATTCGCATATACTTTTATTTTTTGTGCCCTGATGCGAAAATTTAAATATTCTTCTTCTGACGGTGTGAAATCCATCTTTTTCGCAATCACTGCGCTCCCCTGAGAGGCATGTATTTTCAAATACTGCTCATTGCGTATATCTACAGACGCATTATTATCAACATAGTACCAATTATCGCCAAACCATGCATCATTATTTCCAAGTTCCCTAAAATGCCCTTCTACAGGCGAATCAATATAAATCCACAATGTTATAACAAGAAGTCCCATTACAAATGCAGCATAGATTATCTTTTTAACAAATTGCATGTCTGATTTGTTATATTTTTCACAAACAAATTTCCACATAATCGTTCTCCATCCAGTATAGCATATTTTGAGATTTTTTATGTACCCTTCCTAATCTTACATATCTATATGGGCTGTCCACATATATCCGATTCCAAATATTGTTTTTATATATTTAAATGCATGCAGCTTCTCTACCAATACCCTCACCGTTTCTGCAAGCGTATCGTTATCAATCTCTTCTCCTCTCTCTGCATGCAGTCTCTCCATAAGTGTATGTTTCTTCAGGACAACTCCTCTATTCTCAACCAAAAGCTTTAACAGGCACTGCTCTAAATCGCCTAGCATAATTTTATTTTCTTTGTATTTGTATTCCCTACGGTCGAAGTCAAACTCATATTTATCAATATATACCGTTTTATCCCCCGCCATAAATTCAGGAAATGCCACTCCAAGAGCATCAAAACAAGCGCTTGAACCGACATTATGACTCGATTTCATCTTCTGAAGCTGCGTCCCGACTTTTGCTTTTAATACGATTGGATTAAACGGTTTTTTTATGGAGTCTGCCACTCCGTACTCACGCAGTCCATCTTCACTCAACTGTGTATCCTCAGCAAGAATCATAATCACAATAATTCCGTCATTAATGTATTCCATCAGCTCAAGCCCGTTTCCGTCTGTCATTTTCTCGTCAACCAGTACTATCGCCCATCTTTCACACTCAAGCATTGTACGCGTCTTCTTTATCGTGTCACAGCTCATAGGATAGTTATTAACGTCTGCAAAAACACCTTTGAGCCGCGCTGCCAATTCCGTATTACTCTCTGCTATCAAAATCCTGTCCATTTGAAATGTCCTTCTTACTTTTTACATTACTTGAAAAACCCCCAACCACATTTGTTAGATGATTGGAGATTTCTTTACATAAATTATATAACGGTTTGCATAAATATTCAATTCTTTTGCAAAAATTTGTCGAAAATGTTGTAACAGTTCAGCCTTCGGCTTCCTGTTACAAAATGTTACATTATCCCCGCAATTATAACGCTTGCCACAAGACCTGCAAACGTTGAAAGAAGCGCTCCTGCAAGCGTCCAACGCGTCTTTGTTACCTTTGCTGCCATAAAATATACGGACATTGTGTAAAATACCGTCTCTGTACTTGCGAGTGCAAGGGATGTCGCAAGCCCCGCAAAAGAATCTGTACCATACTGCTTAAAAATATCCAATGCAAGCCCCGTTGCCGCTGACGCAGAAAATAATTTTACAATAAAGAGTGAAATTAGTTCATTGGGAAAGTCTGTAGAAAACATACTGATTACGTTACCGGCAATCCTGCCGACAAATTCCAAAAAACCGGAAGCACGCAGCACACCGACCGCAATCATCAGCCCAATTAGTGTCGGAACAATTTCAGCCACTGTCTTCATGCCGTTTTTTACACCTTTGGTAAAACTTGCGTAAATATCTTTTTTTTGGGACAATCCCATTGCTACAATGTAAAAAATTAATGATGGTATCAGAATTGTTGACAGCTGTGCCATTTGCTTAGCGCCTTCCTATTTGACATGACTTAATCTATATATATTTTATTCTTTTGCGCTTCATGTTTGTTAAATTTATATCATTCTTTTTGATTTTTGATACCTTTATCCTATTTACACGGCTTTTATTTTTGCTTATGATGCTGTTTGTGATTTATAACATCTTTATCTCATCCTTATGGACATTTTCGTCCGCTTTCCAATTTTTTAAATCTTTTTACCAAGGAGTATTTTACATGATTAACATTGCACTTTGTTTCGAAAATGACACAGAACTTTCTTTTCTGCATATGGAATTAAGCAGGTGTTTTGACCTGCGCGGCATTGATTACAATATTTACTGCTATCACAATACTGCAGAGCTAAGGCGCGGTATCCGGCGTAAATGTCCTGATTTATTCTTTTATGACATTATGGGAGAATATGGGCTTATTCGTATGGCGGCGCTTTCAATAAAGGAAATGAACCCAAAACTTGTCTCCGTGATTTATCAGAACCGGAATTATATCAAGCCTCCCAATGATATTCTGTTAGAACCACTCTATACCATTCCAAACAAAAGCAGAAAACAGCTTTGGACATATGCCTTTCTTGCCTATGAGGCAACGCTTGACAAAGAAAATGCTTTTTCTTACTATAAACGTCCATCCTATCTTCATGCTCCCTATGACAGTATCAAATATTTTGTTTCTGAGGGACGCCGTACGCGTATTGTAAGTACAGAAGGCGAACATAATAATGCCTTTTATAAAAAATTAAATGATGTGGAAACGCTTGTTTTGGCAAAACATCACTTCTTTTTGCGCATCCACCAGTCTTATCTCATTAATATAAAATACGTGGCCGCATATAACCGCAGCCACGTAATCCTGACAACTGGCGAATATCTCCCCATTAGCAAATATGAATATTACAAAGAAATGAACAGCCGTATTGGTGAAAAGAAAATCCGCTGCAATTACCGCCTACAGGCTTAATCAGCAAAAGCAGTTTAATTTCCCAATCACTGCCGGTTCCCGCGCCTCTCCGTCGCACACTTGTGCGATTGCAATCAGTTTGAGTACAAGCACAATAAACCATAGGACGCCTACAATAACAAGTAAAAGCTTAAAAATAATTCCCAAAAACGGTATCATGCCAAATACGGCTAGAATCGCTGCCGCAATTTCCAGCATAACACTGCTTACCGTCAGCTTAAGCGCTTGGCGTACATGAAATGCCGTGTATGCAGAATCCCGGGCTATCAGCAGTGCAATGATAATTCCGATGGGACCTAAAAGATATGCGGCTATTGCCGATACTTTATTTTCAGAGATGTCATCAGCAGTAAATTCCGAACGGTAGTTTTCCGTTCTGCTCTGATTTGCTTTTTGCTGTTTTTCTCCTTGATTTTTTTGTAAATTCTGTACCGGAACAATTGAGTGAGCATCTGTTTGTTCGCAGTTGTTTTGCGAATAGCCTGTTTGCGGAGACTCCTGCCGCGCACCGGAAAATTCTGTTTGCGGAGCGTTAACAAGTATAAAGTCGGTTTGAATCTGACTGCTATCATCTTTTGGTATTTGTGTTACCTGCGGTTTGGCATTTTGCGCTTCGGTATTTTGTTCCGTCATTTGCTGCTCCTGCGTACTTTGCTCTTGCGTGCATGGCTCCTTGACATCTTCTGTCTTAATTTCTTCTGGCTCCGCATCCTGATACACAGACGAAACCCTGCGCCCTTCTCCGTTATCCCAATCCCAAAAATTGCCGTTTTCCATCTTTTGTTCTCTGCCTCCCGCTATTATTTCCAAACTATTCCTAACGATTGTAATATAATCTGTATATTATGTCAAACGGTTTGCACTATTTTCCAGCCTGATTTTTCGCCTCAATTTTTTGATACAGCTTCGCCAGTCAGTGTTCTGCTCCTTTTGCGTTCACTTGCAGCACCTTGCTATAGTGCAATCCCTATATGCATTTAATTCATTGCATAAAAGGGATTATCTTCGGAATACTTCTTATTTATATAGTCCTGTAATGCTGTCTGCAGTTCTCTATCATCAGTTAATTTACTGATAATATATTGGTATGCGGCTTTTTCCACCGCCAATATTACTTTTTCCCTTACAGTATTTGCCAAATTATCTCTAGCCACATTGGGATAAATATCCCTATTTAAGATGTTGACTGCACAGTTCTCACAATGCATCCCAACTATATTTATATTAGGACTTATTGTCCCCTTATCCAACCTGATTCCATGCCAATATGTTTCATTTTCCTCGTTGAATATAGGTAAATACCAATCTGGATAATATTCCATAAAGCGGTCGCTTCCAACATTAATTATTTGAAATAAGCCCATTTCTATGCGAACACATTCCGACAGCATTTTATATTTTTGAAAAATATTGTTCATATCCACATACCGGATTACTTCCCTATTAATTATTTCATTAATACTGTACCACGCAGCTCCGCTTCCACCATAATTATGTCCTCCATCCTTACGGCACACAACCACGGATTCCTTATACTCTATGGGAAAATATACAGTCCTTAACATATCAGCAGGCGGAAAGTCTATTTCTGTATGCCACTTCTCCCATTCCTGATATGATTCTTTTTGCTCTTCTTTTATGCCTTGTATTTTAAGTACTATCATATGGTTATTTTCAATGTATTTTTCCAATTCATCTCTTGTTAAATCTTTCACATATAATATATTCTCATCAAAGTCATATTCTGCAAATATCCGTTCTCCCTCTCTCTCAAATCCATCTGTACATAAATCTGATAATGTTCTGCTTATCTTAATATTATCAAATTTCAGCTCAAGAAAAGCCGATATTCCCTTTAAATAATGGTCCAGTTTTACACCATTTGGACACAGTGCCTTAAATTCCTTCAGTTTTAAAATTTCTGAGTCCCTTAACTCATTTATCGTCATAAACTCAACATCCACTCCCTGATTTAAAAAAGTGCTCTCTATATACTCCTTTATGTTTTCTGCTTTGTTGTCAAATATTTTTAATACACTTTCCAAATCCAGTATAATCGCAGTTCCGGAATCACCAAGTAATTCAACCTGATTCTTTTGGCAAACAAATTCACTGTCTTTTTCCAGTTCGATTGTAAAACCAACCTGCTCGGTGTAATGTTTTGTTTCCACTGTCACACTGTCCGACAACATAAAGCAGGCTAAAAAGCCTATTCCAAATGTTCCGATCGGGCAATAACGTTTTCCCTGATACAAAAATTCATCAGATTTGTAATAAGATTTCCCGATATTCAAAAAATAATTTGTCAAGACAACCTTTCCCATGCCTATGCCGTTATCTTTGACAATTACTTTTTCTTTTTTATAATCCAGTATGACCTGAATTTTAGGACTATAAGAACCATAGCAGTACTTTTCCATCTGCTCCGTTTCCTCAACCATTATCCGGCACGCATCCACGGCATTTTGTATCAATTCCCGTAAGCCATGTTTTTTATCCCCATACACATTCTCTCCCATAAGTAAATTTATCATCGCATGATAATCTATCTGCATTTTTAAATCGGATATCTCAAACCCTTTTGTCTGTATCCGGTTATCAATTTGGGGCTGTAACAGAATCCAATACGTTTCTTCAAAATATTTTTTGGCACGGCTTGTACTCCATATAAGTTCTTCTGAAACACTCGACAAATACCGCAAAAATTTCCTGTGAATTTTAGGTTCATCACATTGTCCATATATCACAATTGTGCTGTTTTGGGATGTATGGGCTCTCTCCACTTTGTTTTTGTTTTCTATGATATAATGCTGCCGCCATTCCTCATCCCCAAATCCTACAGGAGCCAAAAGCCTATACAGCTCTATCGGCGCTCTCTTTTCATCAATATCCAAATAGTCTGCAATCCTCAACAGCATTGCTATATATTGTGCATTTAGCCTATACTCCCCTTTTATCTGATCACTGTCCAAATTTTTCACAAGCCACTCATGATTCATTGTATGAGCCTGACATATTTTTGCAAGTTCCTCCTGAAAATTGCAATTTGTATATTCTGGTATGATAAAGAATTCTTTTCCCATATGTTTAATATGATTGAAAGCTCTCTCACCATGCACTGGTCTGACGTACTCCTGCAACGCAATAATCTCATTCTGATATTTCTCATAAATAACAGAGTATTTCCTTCCATGATAATTTAGCTCATCTTTCTTTATTGCCTCAATTTCTTTTTCATTAGCCACCATTCCAACATCATGAAGCAGCGCCGCATAAATGAGACATGTGATTTCCAAATCGCTGATTGCTGATATGTTTGTTACTAAATCAAACATATATTTCATAACATTAACAGAATGTTCGATTCCATGTCCCGTATAATTTGCAAAAACCCTATTAATTTTAGGAAGCACTTCTGATGCATATTTATAAATTTCATCAATCTGAACGATATATCTGCTGTTTCTATTTTGTAATTCTTGATATAATTTCGTATTCTCTAACATATTTTTCTCCAAAAGTTTATTGCAAAAAATCCAGCCAAATACGTCCCTGCCTGAATGTGCAGTGTGCCGCTTCCTCTTAAGTTATCTTATAATAATAGTATATCATCAATAAATAAGTACATCAATTGCATTTTCTTTCTATAATTTTACAGTACATGATTACCACGGACGTATTAAAGAAATGCCGCAACCGCAGGCGCAATCACTGCCACTGGATTCGCACTCGCGTATTGACCGCGATATGCTATACCCACCTTTGCATCCATATATTCACTATTACCACTTCTTTTATACAAAAAAGCAGGATACTTTAATTTCAAGGACTCCTGCTTTCATAAAACACTTTATTTCATAAATGTATTGACGCACTTATGCCTTTTTCTTACGATTTCTCTGTACCAC
>CAMWNY010000010.1 GCA_947175775.1 uncultured Lachnospiraceae bacterium
CCTCATACACAAGTTCTGTCACACCGCTCTCCTCAAGCCGCACAAGCTCTATTTCAAACGTTTTCCCAAGCGCAATCTGCTCCAAAAATACTTTCTGTGTTAACGCAATATCTACGCCAAACTCCGATAAGTACTCCTCATACCATGCAAGCGATGCCTGCCGAAACAATATGTGGAAAAGCACCTCATTCACAATCGGCACACAGACGCTGTCCACATCCTGATATACCGTAACTGCACCGTTTGCGCGCCCTGCCGCAATATCCCGCGTCAATGTTTGCGGCAGATAATATCCGCACTCCGCCTCATCCCTCAGCACACGTTCTTCCACTTCTTTTGCACTTTCACATAAGATAAAACGCACGACCCCGTCATGTGCCAAAAGCAGCTCCTCATACAAACCACCCTCATCAAATACCGCCACCGAAACTGTTGTATCCGACTTCGCCTCAAGCCGTGCAACCCAAACGGATACCACCGCCATAAGCACAAGGCTGACAAATATACCTTTGCGAAACAAGACACGCTTAAAAAGCACAAACGATACGGAAGGCACAAACCTGACTCTTCTTTGCGCCGCACATACAGGCGTTCTATCAAGGCGAAACCGCATGAAATACGTCTGTGCAATATTTAGGATAAAAAACACCGCGCACCACACGAAAAGTCCCCAAACCGCTCCGGAAAGCTTTTGTACATCTCCGGAAAGCACCACGGTAAACGCCGCTTTTAAAAATGCTGCCGGAAGATATTTCCCCACGCCATACGCCAAATCCGGCAATAGCGCCGACGGCACAACACAACCTGCCAAATACCCCTGTACCAGCGCCGATACGCCAATGAATAAGAGCGCCCTGCGTTTTTCGCCAAATGCCTTATATATCAGCATAAAATACAGCACACCAAAAACGGCAGCCAAAAACAGCAGCCCAACCGTGTACAGAGAAAACGCCACAGATAAATATTCCCGCACAGGCGGCAAAACCAATGCCATAAACGGCAGCAGCAACGTCACTGTCATAGGCAGCAGACACGCAAGAAAACTGCACACTACCTGCCACATACGGCTGACATGAAGCCGTTTTTCAAGAATATTGCACCAAGCTTCTCCATGACAGAATAATTCTCCGAAAAAAATGCCCGCCAACAACACGTAAACTGCCAAAAGCGCACTGGCATAATAAATGACATACGTGTAATTTTCTGTCACGGAAATCGTTTTTATGCGAAACAGCTTCTCCCTGCCTGCCGCTGCGCCAAGATTAAACCGGTTGATACCGTCATACAAGGTCTGCACAAGATTACCCTCCTCATAATACGCATCGCCAAGCACATACTGCACTGCGTAAATCTCCGCCTGTGCCGTTTCAAGCATTCCCACGGCAGAATCCGCAAGCTCCTGAAAAAGCAGATTTTTAAGAGCTCCATATGCACCGCTTTCTGATGCGTTATCGACAGACAAATAAACCGTCACCGGCGTATTCTGACCGGAAATAATCTCCTCCACAATATTTTCAGGCAGCACGACAAACGCCGCAAGCGCTCCCTCCCGCAATAGCCAAAACCCCTCCTCCTCGGTTACCCGCTCAATATTGCAAAGCGCCTTCACGGATTCCATCTCCTGTACATAAGACACTGCCATATCCGTAATCGCATTGTCCGGCGCCGCATAGCCAATCTGTATCAGCCTGTCATCCGATGCCTGCTCTGCCGCTGCGAAACAAAAAGCAGCCATTCCTGCCGCTAATCCTAAAATAAGCACAAGCAATGCTGCTCTTTTCCATATTGCGGGCAGCAAAACAACTGCCCGCTTCCACTCTGTTTTCAACCATCTTTTATTCATAATTAAATTTCCTGATAGAACCCAATGCCTCATAAACCATTCCCTGAATTTCCTGCGCACTCATATCCAACAAGTCAACATAATCTTTTGGAATTTCAGGATTCTCATCTGTAGGCTCCAACTCCAGCACCATACTCAGATAGCAAAGCTCCTCGTCGTCCAGCTCAAGACTGGAATTGTTCACCCGCAGCGTATAGCCCTCGCCTTTCACAATATCCGTAAATGCACCGTCCGCCGTAAAGCGTATCTTACCATCCGACAAATCCGCATACAGCTCCATATCAAAACTCAAATCTTCTTTATTAAAATCATTCTTATAGGAATATACCATATCGTCATCATGGTCATCCGACTGCAAAACCAGCTTAACTGATTCATTATACTGTGTTTCCGATACATTCGCATTCCGCTCAATTCCGAGATAAGTAATATCGTCCCCGCTCTTCAAGTAAATACCGCCCTCGATTACATCGAGCACGCGTTCCTCTCCTTTAAACTGAATATCAACTGCAAGCAAATCACCATCTGTTGTTTTCATATCCGCAGGCGAAGAAATATTGACAATGCGCCCCTGTTTATCAAAATAAAAATCAAGCACATAATCCGTCTCAAGACGCATTGACATCGCTTCCTCAAGCAACGCATCCGACATCGCCTTTAAACGAATCCCCTCTTCCAAGTCACTTGCCCTGTTCATAAGCTTTTCTATGTACAGCTGATAAAACTCACTTGCCAAAAGATCGTCTTTAAACTCCTCCATATACTGGTTGACTACTTCTTTTGCCACGGTCACCCGCACGCCGGAACGACTTTCCTTCTTGTCCCTGATATTTTCAAGCACTGCATTTTCCTTTATCGCCTCACCAGGTTTACTGATAATTGCAGCCAGTTCCTCCGCTGCGCTCTCGCTCGTTCCATCGTCCTCTTTGAAAAGCGAAGCCGAATAATTTTCAGGCAGCTGTGTTTCAAGCAGCATCGCCCATTCTGAATTGTTAAATTTTTCACCAAGCGTTGTCAGTTCTACCCGATAGGTATCCTTGAGCAATTCCGGCAGGCTGATATACAGCATATCCTGTGTCGCTGCAACATCAGCAAACGGTATATGGAAACCATACATTCCAATTCCAATATCACAGCTTGCTTTCTTTTGGCTTAGGTTTGTAAGCGCATCAACGCTGAATTCCACATTCGTTGTTTCCCCATCCGTAACCGTAATTGAAATATCCGTATCGGTATGAAATGTTTCTGTCTTTCGCAGCTCATTTATTGTATCAAATTCAATCTGTTCCGAAAGCGAGCTGCCATACTGCCCCATCTCCTCCGTCATCTTTTTCACCCCTGCAGCAATCCGCAGTTTTGGCTTGCTGCCAAAAGACCGTCCCACAAAAAATACCGCCGTGCCCGCCGCAATCACAAGAACAACTGCAATCACAACTGCCACAATCAAACCAGTTCTGTTCTTCTTTTCCATAATCCTGTTCCTTTCCCGTTTATTGGTTAATTATTTGATTAATCAGTGCTTCTCCCCGCAGCGTCCGGTCAATCTCCTTGATTTTTCCGTTGTGCAAAGCATAAACCTTATCGCACAGTTCCAAATCACTTTCCTCATGTGTTGCAAGCAAAACCGTACCGCCCTGTTCTTTATACCGTACAAGATAGCCTCTGATTTCCGCTTTCCCTAATAAATCCAATGCTGCATCAGGTTCATCTAAAATTAAAATTGGCGGATTTCCCGCCAATGCGCAGCCAATACTCACCCGCTTTTTCATGCCGCCCGAAAGCTTCTCTATCCGCATCCGGCACATCTGATCAACGCCCAGCTCGTTCAAAAAGCCCTGCTCCAGCGACTGCCGGAGCTCTTTTTTATCACGGTACCAAAGACTTAGATTATCAATCACGCGAAGCCCGTCCATCAAAAAGCCCTCCTGCGGCACATAACCTACACATTCTGCGGGCGATTTCCCCGTATCAAAACAAATCTCACCGCTGTCAGCCTTTCTTAATCCTGCAAGGATATTGAAAAACGTGGACTTTCCACATCCGTTCTCTCCAACAATGCCGACGCACTGTCCCGCGTCCGCCGACAAATCCACACCCTTTAGAACCTGCTTCTTTCCGTATGAACTGAAAACATTTTTTACAGCGACACGTGCCATCACAATCCTCCGCTCTTGTTTATTCAAAACCTATGTACCAAATTACACGTTCGCCAAAATCTGCTCTTCTATCTCCGCCATATTAATCTGCCTGTAGCTGCCCAAATCATTGTTATTCCACCCTGTGCCCCTTCTCCCGCTGAAAATGGTCGGCTCATTATATCCGTTTTTCAAAATTGTGAGCACATAGCCTACTTTATTCTCTACCGACGGCTGGCGGAGCGTGCGCTTAAGCACCTCAAAAAGCTGTTCATGCGTTCGGTTATTGGCGTTTGCCGTGCGCAGAATATCCTTTGCTTCCTTTAACGAACAACCAAATACATCAATCACTTCCTGCTCTTCGTCCGAAGCGATTACCACGCCACCGTTCTTGTCTATGTTTTCAACAATTTCCACAACAGTACGGTTTTTCTTTACCCGTTTGATTTTAAAGCGCACCGCACCAAGTCCCATCTGACCGCTTGGAAGCTTTTCCTGTATCAGCTCATATTCAAACGCAATGTCCGTATTTCCGTTTATTTCTTCATGCGGCTTTTCTAAAATTTCACGCTTTACGTTTCCATTTGCATAAGACTCGGGAATCTTCATCATTTTGCGAAGCTCTTCAAACGTAATCTGATACACGCCGTTGTTGAATGTCTCATGCTCCTTCAATAAATAATAAAGCCGTTTCGAATATTTTTTCGTCAGGTTGAGCGGATACTCGATTCTGTAATATGCTCCCTGCTTCGCCTCCATAATCATCTGCTTTACCTCAGGATGAAGATCCAGCACAATCTTACTTTTACCCTCATCGCCACGCTTTTTCTGATATTTTATTTTACTAAACCACGGATAATAGATGTCTGTGCCCTCATCCTCTTTTAGGCGAAACCCCAAGCCTTCAAACTTTTTTACCGCTTTTTGCAAATACGAATATGCATTCGATTCATCCTGAAGGTTATAAAGATGTTTGACGTCCGCTATATTGATTTCATATCTCGTATTCTCTTCCGTATCGTTCCCTTCACCCACGATTCCAAGCAGAATATCCAAAATATCATTCTGCCTTCTGTCCAAATCATATCTTGCCTCAATAATGGTTTTTGGCCGAAAAGCGACCTCGGCACCACCCTTTTTTGGTTTGCGGTTCATCTCTAAAATCCCCCATTCTTAATCAATCCGTATCGACTTATCCTTTACGGTACTCCCCGGCATTCGTTTTCTCAAAAGGTATGAAAAAATATATCCTTCTATCATATCTATGATAAAGCAATTTGGAAGTTTACGCAAGTAGTTTACAGAATTTATTTTTTGATAAAAATAAGGCAAAATCGACAACTGAAACAAAAGAAATCTCAAAATTATAAAAAATGTATAAAATAAATGAAATAAATATGAACAAATTTCTTGTGCTGTCAGAAAAATAGGTATACAATAAAAAAGTAAGAACGTACATAGGAGGTATTTATATGGGGCAACAAACAAATGGAACGAAAACTTCGAGAAAGCGTATTGCTGACGAAATTTTAAAGCAGATTGGCAAAAGCGTTATCCTTGTGTTTTTGGTTGTAGCTGCAGTCGCTATCTGCATGGTTGGATGGAGTATTATAACATCCAAGGAAGAAGAGCTGACTTTGGAATCGCACGCGGCAGCAAACCAGCTGGCAGGCTTTTTGGAACAATATACAAGAGGCGTGGAAAATCTCTCAGTCAATCCTGAAATCATACATGTGCTGGCAGAGACAAAAGCCGGAGACGATATTCGGGAAGCGGAAAAGATGGATACTGTCATGGACAATCTTGTAAACATTGCAAGTCTTGATCCGTCGAATATTATGGCTGTATGGATTTCCGATTTGGATGCAAGTGTACTGACACAGTCGGACGGCTTCACATCCGGAGAAGGCTGGGATGTAACGACGAGGGAATGGTACAAATGTATTGAAATGAAGCAGACAATTCTGACCGAGCCATACGTAGATACTGCTACAGGAAAAATGATTTTAAGCGCCGTATCTCCAATTTACGATGAAACAGGTACAGCGCTCGGTGCGGTTGGTATGGACATTTCGATGGACCACATGACCGACGTCATGAGCAGTTATAAAATAGGACGCGGCGGCTATATCCTGTTATTATCCCAAAGCGGTACCTTCCTGTATCACCCGCAGAGCGATATTATCCAAAAAAACATTACGGAAATCAAAATATCGCAGAATGTTGTTGACGCGGTTCTGTCAGGCAGCAACACATTTTTACGCTATTCCGCAAACGGAATGCCAAAATACGGTTCCGTAGAACCCGCCGGAGAAACCGGTTATATCATTGTCAGCAATCTGCCCGTTTTGGAGTATTATTCCTTACTGATTGGTATGGTCATTGCACTGGTGATTATCTTTATTATCGGCATCATTCTGATTGCGGTCAGCATCAAAAAGAGTGCAGCAAAACTGACAAAGCCGATTTTGGAATTAAACCATATTGCGCAAAAGCTTGCCGACGGAGATTTGGATGTACACCTTCATATTGAATCGGAAGATGAAATCGGGGAACTTGGCGATTCAATCGGAAAAACGGTTAGCCGCTTAAAAGAATATATAGTATACATAGACGAGACAGCAGAGGTGCTTGCAGAAATTGCAAACGGGCACTTAAATATCAGCCTGAAAAACGATTATGTCGGTGAATTCCAAAAAATCAAAGATGCTTTGATTAACATTTCCGACTCCATGAATGAAGTAATGGAAGGCATCAATGAAACTTCAGAACGTGTATCTGTCGGTGCAACGGAGCTTGCATCCGCTTCCCAAATGATTGCGGAGGGCGCGGAACTGCAGGCGGCATCCGTAGAGGAAATTGCCGCAACGACAAACACGGTCGCAGACCACGTAGAGAACAGCCGCAGGGATGCGGAACACGCGGCACGGGAGACAGAACACGTTACGGAGATGATCGAACAAAATCAGGAAAAGATGACCTTGATGATGAATGCGATGAACGAAATCCGCCAAACCTCACAGCAGGTTGTCGGTATTATCCAAACAATCGAGGAAATTGCAGATCAGACTAATCTTTTGTCATTGAATGCATCCATTGAAGCAGCCCGCGCCGGAGAGGCAGGAAAAGGCTTTTCAGTTGTTGCTGACGAAATCGGAAAGCTTGCAACGGAAAGCTCAAAAGCAGCAAGCACGACCCGCGATTTAATCGAGATTTCAATGGAGGAAATCAACAAAGGAAATACCATTGCGGACAGTGCCATGAACGCACTCAGGGAATCCGTAAGTGCAGTCGGCGGCGTGAATCATATGATCCGCAAAACGGCGGAAAATGCGGCAGTTCAGGCAGAAAGCATGGAACAGCTGCGCACCGGAATCGATGAAATCGCACGCGCAATACAGGACAATTCCGCTGCATCACAGGAAACCTCAGCAACGTCAGAGGAGCTTGCTTCTCATGCGGAAGTGCTCAATAAGATGGTGCAGAAATTTGAACTAAAACAATAATGTATTTTTGCGAAAATTGTGTATCAAAAAGCAACAGGAATGGACAATATTTCGACTGTCCTTTTCTGTTGCTTATTCTTTATAATTATTCATAGTAAATTTTGCAAATTACAAAACACTTTCTTGTGTTGTCAGTCAAACAGGTATAAAATTAAGAAAAGAATGTACATAGGAGGGGGTTACCATGAGTCAACAAAAAAATCAAGCAACAAAACCACGCAAGCAGATTGCCGACGAAATCCTAAAGCAAATCGGCAAAAGCGTTATTCTCGTATTTTTAGTTGTCGCCGCCGTTGCCATCTGTATGGTGGGCTGGAGTATTATAACATCTAAGGAAACGGAGTTGACACTGGAGTCACACGCTGCTGCAAACCAACTGACAGGTTTTTTAGAGCAATATACAAAGGGTGTGGAAAATTTGTCAATCAATCCTGAAATCAGGCAGGTATTTGAGGAAACCAAACCCGGGGACGATATTCGGGCAGCGGAAAAAACAGACTCTGTCGTGGATAATCTGAATGGCATCGCAAAGCTCGATCCGTCCAATATCATGGCTGTGTGGATTGCTGATTCGGACGCAAGCATATTTATGCAGTCAGACGGCTCTACATCGGGAGAGGGCTGGGACATCACGACACGGGAATGGTACAAATGTATCGAAATGAAAAAAACAATCCTGACGGATCCTTATATAGACTCCGTTACCGGAAAAATGGTTTTAAGCGCTGTCGCTCCGGTTTATGATGAATCAGGCGCGGCACTCGGTGCGGTCGGTATGGACATTTCAATGGACCATATGACCGACGTTATGAGCAGTTATAAAATAGGGCGCGGCGGATATATCCTATTATTATCCCAAAGCGGTACCTTCCTGTATCACCCGCAAAACGATATTATCCAAAAAAACATTGCGGACATCGATATCTCTAAGAACGTTGTTGACGCAGTCCTTTCCGGCAGCAATACCTTCCTTCGCTACACCGCAGGCGGCGTTCCGAAATACGGTTCCGTGGAGCCAGCCGGAGAAACCGGATATATCATTGTCAGCAATCTGCCCGTTTTGGAATATTATTCCTTACTGATTGGAATGGTCATTGCACTGGTAATTATTTTCATCATTGGCATTGTCCTAATCGCATTTAACATAAAGCGAAGCGCTGCAAAACTCACAAAGCCGATTTTGGAATTAAACAAAATAGCGCAGCAGCTTGCTGACGGAGATTTGGATGTACACCTTCATATTGAATCGGAAGATGAAATCGGAGAGCTTGGTGAATCAATTGGAAAAACGGTTAGCCGCTTAAAAGAATATATTGTATACATAGACGAGACGGCAGAGGTGCTTGCAGAAATTTCAAACGGGCACTTAAATATCAGCCTGAAAAACGATTATGTCGGTGAATTCCAAAAAATCAAAGATGCTTTGATTAACATTTCCGACTCCATGAATGAAGTAATGGAAGGCATCAATGAAACTTCAGAACGTGTATCTGTCGGTGCAACGGAGCTTGCATCCGCTTCCCAAATGATTGCGGAGGGCGCGGAACTGCAGGCGGCATCCGTAGAGGAAATTGCCGCAACGACAAACACGGTCGCAGACCACGTAGAGAACAGCCGCAGGGATGCGGAACACGCGGCACGGGAGACAGAACACGTTACGGAGATGATCGAACAAAATCAGGAAAAGATGACCTTGATGATGAATGCGATGAACGAAATCCGCCAAACCTCACAGCAGGTTGTCGGTATTATCCAAACAATCGAGGAAATTGCAGATCAGACTAATCTTTTGTCATTGAATGCATCCATTGAAGCAGCCCGCGCCGGAGAGGCAGGAAAAGGCTTTTCAGTTGTTGCTGACGAAATCGGAAAGCTTGCAACGGAAAGCTCAAAAGCAGCAAGCACGACCCGCGATTTAATCGAGATTTCAATGGAGGAAATCAACAAAGGAAATACCATTGCGGACAGTGCCATGAACGCACTCAGGGAATCCGTAAGTGCAGTCGGCGGCGTGAATCATATGATTCGCAAAACGGCGGAAAATGCGGCAGTCCAAGCAGAAAGCATGGAACAGCTGCGTAGCGGAATTGATGAGATTGCGCGTGCGATACAGGATAACTCCGCGGCGTCTCAAGAGACCTCCGCAACGTCAGAGGAGCTTGCTTCTCATGCGGAAGTACTAAATAAAATGGTACAGAAATTTGAGTTGAAGCGCTGATATAAATATCGTTTTCTCTAATAAATCAGTACCACCGGCTTAGCCGGTGGTACTGATTTTCCTATTTTCAATTGAAGAATTAAGCTTTTCCAACAGACCCGAACAGCTCCATCTTTGTCTTAACAGTAGCCTTAATTGCCTCACAGCCCGGAGCAAGAAGCTTACGAGGGTCAAATCCCTTGCCTTCCAAATCCTTTCCTGCCTCAATGTACTTTCTTGTCGCTTCCTGGAATGAAAGCTGGCACTCTGTATTTACGTTAATCTTTGCCACGCCAAGAGAAATCGCCTTCTTAATCATATCTTCAGGAATGCCTGTACCACCATGAAGAACGAGCGGCATAACGCCTGTCTTCTGCTGAATTGCATCCAATGTCTCAAAGCTTAAGCCTGCCCAGTTTGCAGGATACTTTCCGTGAATATTTCCGATACCTGCTGCAAGCATATCAACTCCCAAATCTGCAATCTGCTTGCACTCTGCGGGATCTGCGCACTCACCCATGCCGACAACGCCGTCTTCCTCGCCGCCGATAGAGCCAACCTCTGCCTCAATTGACATTCCCATGGCATGTGCAACTGCAACAAGCTCTTTTGTCTTTTCAATGTTCTCCTCAATTGCATAGTGCGAACCGTCGAACATAATTGATGTAAATCCTGCCTTGATGCACTTGTAGCATCCGTCATATGTGCCGTGATCCAAATGGAGCGCTACGGGAACCGTGATGCCAAGATCCTGATCCATCGCCTTAACCATAGCTGCAACCGTATTAAAACCTGTCATGTATTTGCCTGCGCCCTCTGAAACACCGAGAATAACAGGGCTGTTTAACTCCTGCGCTGTCTGTAAAATAGACTTTGTCCACTCAAGATTGTTGATATTGAACTGACCTACCGCATAGTGACCTTCTTTTGCTTTTTTGAGCATTTCTGTTGCTGATACTAACATAATACGAACCTCCAATACCTTATTTTTGTTAATTGATTTTTACACGTGCACATTGATTATGCCACTGTCTTTAGTATAGCTCTATTGGGCGGAAATGTCAATTTTTTAACAGATTGTTAAACAAATAAATTTGCTAAAATATTTTATCTCCAAAACATTAATGACAATGATGCAACCTTATTCGGCTTCTTGATGCGCTGCCTTTTCCAACCATTTTACAGCTTTTTTCACATCCTTTCCGATTTGTCCTCCAAAATAAGAAAGCTTTCCTGACCTATTTTGCAGTTCGACATCCCCCTGCTCCGCCTCTTTTTCTATTTCGTCAAGCTTGCAGGCTGACATATTGTTTGGCAACATGATACCAATCCGAAAAACACTTTTCTCATACCCAAAAGTATGCTATAATAAGCATATTCAAAAAGAATATGAATTACATTGGAGGATTACATATGAACATAATCTGCTTAGACCTAGAGGGCGTTCTCGTCCCCGAAATATGGATTGCATTTGCCGAGGCGAGCGGCATACCCGAACTCAAAAAGACAACACGCGACGAGCCGGACTACGACAAGCTTATGACATGGCGTCTCGGCGTGCTCAAAGAGCACGGACTTGGCTTAAAGGAAATTCAGGAAACCATCGCCAAAATCGACCCGATTCCCGGCGCAAAGGAGTTTTTGGACGAACTGCGCTCCATGACGCAGGTCATCATTATCAGCGACACCTTTGAGCAGTTTGCCACCCCGTTAATGAAAAAACTTGGCTGGCCCACAATCTTCTGCAATTCCCTCGAAGTTGCGCCAAACGGGGAAATCACAGGCTTTAAAATGCGCTGCGAACAGTCAAAGCTCACGACCGTAAAAGCATTACAGTCCATCGGCTATGAAACAATTGCAAGCGGCGACAGCTACAATGACCTTGCAATGATTAAGGCAGGCAAGGCAGGCTTCTTGTTCAAGAGCACTGATAAAATCAAGGCAGACAATCCCGATTTGCCCGCGTTTGAGACATACGATGAACTCATGAGTGCAATCAAAAAGGCTATGGATTAACCCCATAGCCTTTAATATTCTCTGCTCTCAAGCAGCGTTTCAATATCCATCCGATAGTCAAAATATGTTTCGTCTATATACTGCACTTTCTCAACCGGCTCACCGCGCTCAAGCTTTTGGATGGTTTCTTCTACTAAAGGCGCAATAATCGGATTACACTCAAAATCCGCCATGATCTCCCCCTTCTGCACCAGCAGCAGCGCATCGCGCACCGCATCAAACGAAATAATCATAATATCGCCGTTTTTGCCAAGCTTCAGACCTGCCTCCTTAATCGCCTCAATCGCACCGAATGTCATATTGTCGTTTTCGCTGATTACAACATCAATATCGTCATACGTGTCCAGGAAATACTCCATGACTTCATACGCCTTTGCCTGCGTGAAATCGCCTGACTGATATTCCAGCATATTCCAGTTCGCGTGTTTTTCCATAACTTCCGCAAAGCCGGAGGTCCTGCCAATCTGTGCCGTAGATCCGGGCGTTCCCTGCAGCGTGACAATGTTAATCTTTTCATTTCTTCTGCCGCGCGACTCCAAATAATCCGCAAGCCATTCACCCGCGTTTCTGCCCTCCTGCATTAAATCACTGCCAACCCGGCAAATATAAAGGCTCTCGTCCTCCACCGATACATTCCTGTCCACGATAATCACCGGAATGCCCGCGTCCTGTGCCTCCTTTAACACTGCGTCCCAACCTGTCTCCACAATCGGAGCAAGCACAATATAGTCAACATCCTTTAAAATAAACTTCCGGAGTGCTTTCACCTGATTTTCCTGCTTTTGCTGTCCGTCCTCAAAAATCAGATAATAACCTTTTTCCTCCGTAAACGTATCCATATACGCCTTTGTATTCATCATGCGCCAGTCCGATTCCGAACCGACCTGCGAAATGCCAATCACAATATCGTCCTCGTCTGGTCTGCTCTCGCTTTCCGGCTCCGTTTTCGGTGTTATTGCCGCGTCATTTCCGTTACTGCATCCGGCAAGCAAAAGTAAAAAACAAAGTAAAAAAGCGGATAAAAATAAATTTTTTCGTTTCCGCACCATCATGCCTGCCACCTCCCGCCGTTAAAATTACCCCTGCATTTTGCACGATGGCAAAAACAGGGGTAACCAAAATCACATTATGCTTTCTTGCTTTCCTTAATTTTAGCAAATATCGCCTGCAAAAGAATGAAGAAACATAACAAAATTGCCGTAATAATGTTCGCCCACGAGCTCACCAGTTTACCATTAGACTTTACCAAAGTTGAAATGGTTCCGTTGATAAACACGCCGACAAGGGAACCCAGTACATTTCCCACACCGCCGGTCAGAAGCGTTCCGCCAATAACGGAAGAGGAAATCGCATCCATTTCCAATCCGGTTGCCTGTGTCGTCGTTCCGCACATCGTATTCAAGCAGTAGCAGATACCGCCAATTGAGGTTAAAAGACTGCACAGCGTATATGTAAGAAGCTTTGTCCTGCGGACATTAAGACCCATCAATGTAGCCGACACCTGATTGCCTCCTACTGCATAAATACTTCTTCCAAATTTGGTGTATTTCAGCATTAAGAAAACGGCAACTACTACCAAAAGTGCAACCACAACCGTCGGTCGGATAAAAGGAACCTGATAAATGCCCTTCTTATTCGTATATCCGCCAAAAGGAATGCTGATTTTCATATTTGAGATTGCAGTAAACAACTTATCCGAAACGATACTCACCTGATCCTTGCAGATAACCGCCGTCATACCTCTCGCGAAGAACATTCCCGCCATCGTCACAATAAACGGCTGAATTTCCAAATAAGCCACACAATATCCCTGAACCATACCGAATACGACTCCGATAACCAGCACTAAAATCATCAGCACAGGGCTGCTCATTCCCCACTGCTCCATGCCGACCGCCAAAAACATACAGTCCATTGCAATCAGGGAACCAACAGAAATATCAATACCGCCCGTCAACATGACACAGGTCATACCGCTTGCAACGGCAATCAGTCCCGCATTGTTAATCAATACGTTTAAAAACGTCTGAAGGTGTGTAAAGCCCTTATCCGCATAAATAATGCAGCCGCCTAAATACATGACAACAAACAGGACTACCGTAATCGCCAATAATATATTATTGCCTCCAAGCTTTAACTTTTTCATCCCTATGCCACCTCCTTTGCAACTGCCTTTTTAGCAGACAGCTTCTTGAAGTAATCCTTTACAGGCTGTGACTGGATGACTACGATTAAGATAACTACGATTGCCTTGAACACCGGCGCCTGCGCGGAAGAAACGCCCAACGCATACAATGTTGTCGTAATCGCCTGAATCGTATATGCACCGATAATGGAACCGGCAAGATTAAACTTACCGCCGCCAAGGCTGTTTCCGCCAAGCGCCACCGCAAGGATTGCATCCAATTCCATATTCAGACCAATGTTGTTTGTATCGGCAGAATAAATTCTGCATGTTGCAACCAAACCTGCAATACCTGCACACAGACCGCAGATTACATAGCATAACAGAATAATCTTCGCGGAATTAAAACCGGAAATCCTCGAAGCCCTTTTGTTAATGCCGACACTTTGGATATACGTTCCAAGGGCTGTCGATTTTAACACAACCGATGCAATTGCAACACAGACTGCCGCAATAATAATCGGTGTCGGAATAATACCGCAGTATGCGCCGAAAAACTGGAACGAAGGCACACGAACATACACGATATTGCTGTTACACAGCAAAAGACCAATCGCCCTGCCCGCAGACCATAAAATCAATGTCGCGACCATCGGCTGGATGTTCATATAAGCAACCAAAAATCCGTTAAACAGACCGCAGACACATGCGATTGCAATACCTGCCAGCATACCTACCCAAAGAGGTACGGCATAGTTGCTGACATTCGTCACACCGTAGCCCGCCAGCAGCATACAGCACAAACCGCCGGACAAACTCATAACAGAACCTACCGAAATATCCGTACCTGCGGAAGCAGATACCACAAGCGTCATTCCAATCGCCAAAATTGCAACTTCACTGCCTCGATTTAAAATATCAATCAAACGTCCGTATAAAATACCGTTATTAATACTGATTGAAAAGAAACCAAACGGAGCATTTCCGCTTGCAATATCATAAATCACGTTAATCATCATTACGAGAATCATGCTGAAAATCGGGAGGAACAACTTCATTTTCGTTATTTTTTTAACACTATCCATTATTTTCCACCTCCCGCAATTGCTTTCATAACACCTTCCTGTGTTAAATCATCGCCGCTGATTTCTCCAACCTTGGCGCCGTCCCGAAGCACCGCCATACGGTTGCAGGTTCGAAGCATTTCCTCAATTTCCGAAGAAATAAACATAACGCTCTTTCCTTCGTCCGCAAGCTTGAGCACCAGTTTCTGAATTTCCGTCTTGGTTCCAATATCAATACCACGGGTAGGCTCATCTAGAATCAGGAAATCCGGATCGGTAGCAAGCCATCTTGCTAAAATCGCTTTCTGCTGATTTCCGCCGGAAAGCTGCTTAATCAGGGTTTCCCTGCTTGCTGTCTTAATCTGTAACATCTCAATAAATTTATCTGCAATTTCAATCTGCTTTGACATCGGAATTTTTTTGAAGATACCTTGTTTTGCCTGCATGGCAAGGATAATATTTTCACGCACGGACAAATCTCCGATAATGCCTTCCGCTTTTCTGTCGTCCGGCAGAAGCCCCATGCCAAGATTCATGGCATCAATCGGATTCTTGATCGTTACTTCCTTCTCTTTTACCTTTAAGGTACCGGTCTGCGCCCTGTCCGCACCATAAATCGCGCGCGCCAGCTCGCTTCGTCCGCTTCCCAAAAGTCCGGTCAGTCCGATAACCTCACCTTTATGTATCTCCAAATCAAACGGTTTAATTGTTCCGGCATGGCTGAGTCCCTTTGCGTCAATGACAAGCGGCTCCTTCGACTTGTCTCCGCTGCCTTCCTGCTTGATGCTTGCCAAATCATCAAAATCTTTACCCATCATGGCTGCAACCAGCTTCACGCGCGGCAGTTCCTCAATGCTGTATTCCCCTACCAATGTACCGTTTCTAAGAACCGTGATACCGTCGCAAACCTCATAAACCTGCTCCAGGAAATGTGTTACAAACATGATGCCAACGCCCTTATCGCGAAGTCTTCTCATCATAACGAAAAGCTTTGCCACCTCGTTATCATCCAGTGAAGATGTCGGCTCATCCAAAATCAGAACCTTACAGTCCATATCCACTGCACGGGCAATTGCAATCATCTGCTGCAGCGCCAATGAATACTCTTCCAAATTCTGCGTTACATCAATGTCCAAATCCAAATCCTTCATCAGCTTTGCCGCCATCTCGTTCATTTTCCTTCTGTTTACCGTATGGATTTTTGTCATAGGCTCCCTGCCGATGAACAGATTCTCCGCCACAGTAATATTCGGACACAGGTTTAGTTCCTGATAAACCGTCGAAATTCCTTTGCGTTGTGCATCTAAGGTGTCCCTGTTCACAACCGGACCGTCAATGCCGTCTAAATGAATTTCTCCGGCTTCAAATTTATTTACCCCGGTAAGACATTTAATCAGTGTGGATTTACCGGCGCCGTTTTCCCCCATAAGCGCACGGATTTCTCCTTTTCTCAGATTGAAATCCACATTTTCCAACGCTTTTACACCGGGGAAGGTCATACAGATTCCTTTTGCACTTAAAACAATATTATTTTCCATAAAAAACCCCCATTCTTCCAATGTCTGCAAATTTGGGCATATGCTCAAATTTGTCTGTGAAATTTTAATTTCACAGTATCTCCTTCCAGAGTTTTTCTTTCCGGGTATTCATTTTTTGTAAAATATGAGGGGAGAAATACCCCATCCCTCTCGGGATTTTCTCCCCTCATCCTATTATTTTTTTAACTTAATCTTAGTAAGCACGACCGTCCAATACTTCCTGGCTCATGGTTACTGCATACTCGCTTGTGATGCCCGGCGCTACGAATGCTTCGTCTTCAACGAGTGTCCATGCATCAACTGCTTCGCCTGCCTCAAGCTTCTTGATAACGCCTTCTGCGAAACCAGCCTGAAGAGGGTTACACTCTACGTTACATGTAATCTTTCCGTCTAATGTGTACTGAAGTCCGTCATGTGTAGCGTCGAATGAGATAATGATTACATCGCCGTCAACGCCGTATGTAATTCCTGCTGCGTCCATTGCGTCCATTGCGCCGTATGCTTCGTTATCGTTCTGGCATACAACTACGTTGAAATCGCTGTAAGACTTAATGAATGACTCCATAACTTCCTGACCGCCTGCCTGTGTAAAGTCACCTGACTGTGAGTCAAGAACTGTCCAGTTCGAGTTGTTTGCAACGATGTTGTTAAATCCTTCCGTACGTCCAAGTGTTGCAGATGCTCCAACAGAACCTTCGATTACAAGAATGTTTGCATCTTCGCCGTTTAAGTACTCTGCAAGCCAGTTACCAGCTGCCTCACCCTCAGCTACCATGTCGCAGCCAAGAGCTGTTGTATACAGAGAAGGATCAGCATCTACTGCACGGTCTACGATAAGAACCGGAATGCCTGCGTCCTTAGCTTCCTGAAGAACGGTATCCCATCCTGCTGACTGGATCGGAGCGATACAGATATAATCTAATTCCTGCTCGATAAATCCACGAACTGTCTCGATCTGAACCGCATGGTCATTATCGCAGTCTACGAATGATAACTCATATCCGTTTTCTGCACTGAATGTATCCTGATAATTCTTTGTGTTTGCCGCACGCCAGTCTGACTCATGTCCAACCTGTGCAAAACCAACTGTAATTACATCGCCGCTTGCTGCAGGCTCTGCTGCCTGTGTCTCTGCGGGTGCCTCTGCAGGTGTTGTCTCTGCGGGTGCTGCTGCAGGTGTTGTCTCTGCGGGCGCTGCTGCAGGTGTTGTCTCCGCAGGCGCTGCTGCAGGCTCAGATGAATTTCCACATCCTGCAAGTACAGTTGCTGTCATTGCTACGCACATTAATGCGCTAACCAATTTCTTTTTCATAATGAATTTCCCTCCATTTAATAAAAATAATTTCGTAACCATTTACCGATTACGAAATTAATTATAACTTAAATTTGCCTTTATGTATACTGTTAATTTAAGAAATTTGTATATTATTTTATTTTATTTTTATAAATTTTTCAATTTTTTAGTAAAAATGTTCAATTTTTTACGAAAAAAGGTTATTTTTTTACGGCAGGAACCGTAACCCAAATACATGTTCCCTGTCCGTATGTACTTTCTATTCT
>CAMWNY010000011.1 GCA_947175775.1 uncultured Lachnospiraceae bacterium
CGTCAAAGCAGGACGCGCCGAAAGCATGGGAAGGATTGACACTTGAACAAAAAGAACAGAAGGTTTATGAATATACGCTGGATAATTTAAATGCGTTAAAGGCAGCAGGCGTTGACGTGGGAATGGTTCAGGTAGGAAACGAGACCAACAATGGCATTTGCGGCGAAAAGGGCTGGGAAAATATGTCTAAGCTTTTCAATGCCGGAAGTAAGGCGGTGAGGGAATTTGATAAAAACTGCCTTGTGGCGCTGCACTTTGCAGACCCTTCCTCCAGTGCATTTCCGGGATATGCGGCGCAGGTGGACAATTATAAAGTTGATTATGATGTTTTTGCAGCATCGTATTACCCGTTTTGGCACGGAACGACAGAAAATCTGACCAATATATTGACCAATGTAGCCAATACCTATGGCAAAAAAGTTATGGTAGCGGAAACTTCCTGGGTAACGACATGGGAAGACGGTGACGGTCATGAAAACACCGCACCGAGGACAACGCAGACATTGCAGTATCCTGTTTCCGTTCAGGGACAGGCGGATGAAATGCGTGATGTAATCAACGCGGTAAACCTTGTAAACAGCAATGCCGCAGGAAATCCGGCAATCGGCGTATTCTACTGGGAGCCGGCATGGATTTCTCCGTACTATGTCTATAACGGAAATACGATTGACCAAGGCTTGTATAACAAAAATAAACAGCTTTGGGAGAAATACGGTTCCGGTTGGGCGACAAGTTATTCCGCTGAGTATGACCCGACAGATGCGGGAAGATGGTACGGCGGAAGCGCGGTTGACAATCAGGCATGGTTTGACTTTAATGGTCAAGCGCTTGAGACATCAAAGGTATACAGCTATATCAAAACAGGCGCAGTTGCAGCAGAGAGGCAAAACGAAATTGCCAACGTAGAAAATGAAATCGAGAAAAAAGTTAATGTGGGCGAACCGATTCCCTGGCCAGAAGGGAAAGACGTAGTCGTTACGTTTAGCGACGGTACAAAAACTTCGGACGAAGGCGGGAATTCGCATATTGCATCAGTCACCATAGAGTGGGACGAGGATCAGGCGCCGCTTGTCAATACGGACAAAGCAGCAATATACAATATTGACGGCGTTGCCACATGTACGTATTATCTTGTTGACGGAAAGCCGGAAACCAAGACGGAGAAGCATGATATTACACTGGAGCTTGAGGTGCTTTCAACCAGCAGTATTCTTGTAAACGGCGGATTTGAAAACGGACAGGAGCCGTGGAACATTGCGCTTTTGGACAATACTGCGGAAGGCACTGCTGTCGTAAACGGTGACGACCCGCATTCCGGCGGTTCGGGAATGCATTTTTGGAGTGCGGATACGCTTCACTTTACGGTATCGCAGGAGATTGCAGACCTGAAAGCAGGAACCTATACGTTTGGCGGTTTCCTCCAAGGAAACGGCGCATCTGCAAAAGATGAACAGCTTTTGTTTGTAACCGTAACCGGAGCAGATGGAAGCAAGACGACCTATGAGCAGACGTGTTCATTAAATGGCTGGCTCAACTGGACCAATCCGGAGATTACAAATATCAAGGTGTCCGCCGGAGACAAACTGAGTATCGGAATGGAAATCCAGTCCACAATCGCCGGCGCTTGGGGAACAATTGACGATTTGTATTTATATGGCAAGTACGGAATCGATATAGACAATATTGAACACGGAATTGTCAATGTCAGCAATATGGAACCGGACAGCGGCGAAGTGGTGCGTATTGCGGCAATGCCGGAAAATGGATACTATTTATCTGAACTAAGACTTTCCGGTGAAAATGTTGAAGACGGTATTTTAAAAGACGCAACGGGTGCGGGAGTAACGCCGGAATACAGTACAGACGAGGCAGGACAAAAGTATGCAGTTTTGAAATACAATGTTGATGACAATAACAGAAGCGATGAAACAATGCTTGCCTCCTTTGTAATGCCGGAGGGTACTGTAAAGCTTGGCGCAGTATTTACACAGATTGATTTTGGCACTGCAGTCCCGATGGAACAGGTCAGAGCAAAAGGCTTTGTTCAGGGAGCAGACGGGAAAGCTGTTTATGAAACGCCTCAGGAATACACTGGTAAAAATGTCGAGCTGAATTTAGAGTTAAGTTATGCGGGCTATAAGCTGACGAAGGCGGACTATAACGCATCTTATAAGAACAATAAAGAGAAAGGCGAGGCAGAAATCACAATAAAGGCAAAGGGCGGTAAGTTTACAGGCACAAAGACTTTGTACTTTGCCATTGCGGATACAAAGGTTGATATTTCAAAAGCGACGGCAGTGTTGGGAGAATCCGTATATTACTATACGGGAGATGAGATAGAGCCAAAGATTACAGGGCTGACAGACAAAAACGGTCAGGCTTTCAACATAAGCATTACGCCCGAAGAGGACTATTCTATATATTGTGAGAAAAACATCAAAGTTGGAAAGGCGACAATGTATGTCATTGCAAAGAGCAGCAGCACAAAGATTAAGGGCGCACTGAAGCAAACCTTTACGATTGCTAAACGTTCGGTTACAGATGAGCATATTACGATTTCAACACCTGCCGGAGGCGCTTATACCGGACAGAAGATTACACCGAATGTTATTGTGAAATTGGACAATAAGGTACTGCAAAAGGGCAGGGATTATACGGTTACGTACAAGAATAACGTTAAGGTGAGCGCAGGCGCCGGGGAAGATAAAAAGCCGTCGCTTAAGATTACCGGAAAGGGAAATTATACAGGTTCAACGCCTGAATATTACTTTGAAATTTCGCCGAAGAATATCAATGATTACGGCATAGTTGTGAAAGCCGATGCCGTGGCGGAAGGAAAGCCGTATAAGATTGCAATAAAGAACGGTTCAAAAACGCTGTCGCTCAATAAGCAATATATTGTTACAAAGCTTGTCTGCAAAACGGATAGCGGGGAAGACGAGATTTATAAAGACGAAACCGGTGCGAAGTCAAACAGCATGAAGCTGACAAAGCCCGGAATGTATACAGCGACAATCAAAGGCGTTGAAATCAATGGATACACGGGCAGCCGTACCGTCGACTTCAGGGTTGTCGATAAAGATCATTTGATTTCCAGTACGAAAATCAAGCTTACAGGCGCGAAGGTTTATACGGGAAATGAAGTTACGCTTCGCACAACAGGTGACAATCCGGAGCTGGCAATCGAAAGCAAAAAATATGGACCTTTGGTCAGCGGTCAGGATTACACGGTAAGCTACAATGATGAGAACGGAAACAAGACGAATATTAAGAGCGGAAAGGTAACGGTAACAATCACCGGTCAGGGTGATTATGCCGGAACAAAGAAGGTTTCCTTTACAATTAAGAAACGTCCGATTACGATGACTGCTTCCGATGCCGCAGGCAAGGGACTCATTACATGGGATACGAAGGAAGACACTATTTTGTATAAGGAGGCAAAGAGAGTCGGAGAAAACGGAGGAATGCTTTATCTTCCTTACACAGGAAATGCATGGAAACCGGAGCTTGACATTTATGTCGTAAACGAAGGAAGCGCTAAGAAACTGCTGACTAAGGGTGTGGACTACACGGTTTCGTACAAGAAAAACCAAAAGCCCGGAGACGCAGCGTCCATTACCATCACGGGCAAGGGCAATTACAGCGGCAGCGTTCAGTTTGATAATATTTTCACGGTAAAAGATGTGACATTTGACGACTTTGTAATCACGGTCAGCCCGACGGAATATACCGGAAAAGCGGTGAAGCCAGAGATTAACTTTGTGTATAAGGAGCTTGGCGTAGCGGTTGACATGAAACAAGGCGCGGCATATGCCGTAAAATATCAGGACAACATCAAGGTTGCAAGTATTGAGAGCGCGGTAAAGCCTACCGTAACGATTACGGAAAAGGGTTTGAACGCTTCGAAGAAGGGCGCCGAAAAGAAGACGCAGGAGTTGGCATTTACCATTACGACAGGGCGGATTACATCGGCGTGCGTACAGAAAATCAAGGTGCAGACCTGCAGCGGAAAGCCGGTAGAGCCAAAGCTTAGCATTCGCGTCAATGGAAGAAGCCTTACACAAGGCAAAGACTATATTGTAACATATACAGGCAACATGCAGCCGAATGATAAGGCAGCTGCGCATATTATCGGAATCGGAAATTATTCCGGAACGGTTTCTAAGGAATTTGTAATTCAATAAAGAAGAGAATAAGGCAGGGGGCAGACCTCTGCCTTATTTTCTCCTTTATGGACAGACCGGTTTGACCCGGTCATATAAAATGCAGTAGAATTTGTTATATTGATATGATACAATGAGCGCAACAGAGCAAAGTGAACCTGTACATTTTGCGAACGGCGAATGTTGACCATAAATCGAAGATTTATGATACAATGTCTTTCGACACTATATCCGTCCGGATGGCATGACGGAAAGTATTAAGAGGAAGGAATCAGAACAATGATGCTTAAAGAATTAAATGTTAAAGAATTCACAGATATATATAATACCTTTATGATAACCGATTTCCCCAAGGATGAGCTAAAACCTCTTGAACGTATGATACACACCATACAAACCGGACTAAGCAGTGCGTATGGACTTTATGAAAATGACGATTTGCGTGCTTACGCTGTTTTTATCGTTCCCGAAGGACAGCCGTACGGTTTGCTTGATTATCTCGCCGTTGTAAAAGAGTACCGCAGTACCGGTATCGGACATCGGTTCTTTGCTTTGATTGAAGATACCTTAAAAGAAAACTATCCATTATTAAAAGGCTTTTTTATCGAATCGGAAAACATTGATTTTGCAAAGAATGAACAGGAACGTGAAATCCGGCGCCGCAGAATTGCTTTTTACAAAAAGAACGGCTGTATGAGCACAAAGCTTGGTTCACGCCTGTTTGGCGTAACCTACAGCATTTTAATATACGATTTTGCCCAAAAGCAGCAAACCGCCGATACCATCACTACGTTCGGTGAAACCGAAGCCCGGCATAAAGCGCTTGATACAGTTTATAGGGCAATGTTTAAAAAACACCACTATGAGAACGAGGTAAGCCTTTGGGAGGTTGACGAAGCGTAGTTTTTTCGATATAATCAAAATTGTACTGAAAAAAATACAAAAGGGGATCGGAATGGATTCATTAAACTATAAAGCAAGGGCAAAGATAAACTTAGGTTTAGACGTATGCAAGCGGCTTGAAAACGGTTATCATGAAGTAAAAATGATAATGCAGACCGTAGACATCTATGACGAGCTAATCCTGACAAAACGGCACGAGTCGGATATTATTTTGATTGTGAACAGCAAAGATGACCTTGGAAAAACGGAGGACAATCTGATTTATAAGGCGGCAAAATTGATGCGGGAGCATTACGGCATAGAACACGGGATTGAGATTAGCCTGAAAAAAAACATTCCCGTTGCAGCGGGAATGGCTGGAGGCAGCACGGACGCGGCGGGCGTAATGCTTGCGATGAATGAGCTGTTTGGACTGAACAGAAGCAAAAAGGAGCTGATGGAGCTTGCGCTGCCGCTTGGTGCGGATATTCCGTTTTGCATTATGGGCGGAACAGCGCTTGCAGAGGGAATTGGAGAGTTGCTGACCCCATTGCCCGCACCGCCTCATGCGAGTCTTGTGGTTGTAAAACCGTCGATTATGGTGCCGACAGGAAAAGTTTATCAAAGCCTTGATTTAAACGGGCTAAAAACGCATCCGGATATTGATGGTATCGTGCAGGCGCTTGGAAACGGCGATTTAGAGGGAATTGTGCGGCGCATGGAAAATGTTATGGAGACGGTTACGGAGCGGGAGTTTCCGATTATTACGGATATTAAAAAAATGCTGACGGGAAACGGTGCGCTTGGCGCGATGATGAGCGGGAGCGGTCCGAGCATTTTCGGCGTGTTTACAGATGCAGCAATGGCGCAGGCTGCGGCGGAATATGTGGACAGGACGCTGCAGCAGAAAGGAATTTGCGCACAGATTTATGTTACGGCATTTTATAATGGTCAGGAGTAAGCATACAATGTCAGGAGGAAAGGAGGAGCCGTATGAGCATGATTATGGATGACGAATATCTGCCGCTTCGAGATGTGGTATTTAACACGCTGCGGCAGGAAATTTTGACGGGAAAGCTCAAGCCGGGTGAGCGGCTGATGGAAATTCATCTGGCAAATAAGCTTGGCGTGAGTCGTACGCCGATAAGAGAGGCAATCCGAAAGCTGGAGCTTGAGGGGCTTGTTATTATGATACCGCGCAGAGGCGCGGAGGTAGCACAGATTTCGTGGAAGAGCTTAAAGGATGTGCTTGAGGTGCGCAGCGCGCTTGATGCGCTCGCAATAGAGCTTGCCTGTGAACGTATGGGGCAGGAGGAGCTTGAGCTGCTTTATAAAGCGTGTGAGCGTTTTGAGGAGGCGACAGAGACAAGGGATACAAGAAAAATTGCCGAGGCAGATGTGGCGTTCCATGATATTATTGTGATGTCAACGGGAAATAAACGGCTCATTCAGCTTGTCAACAACCTTTCCGAACAGATGTACCGGTACCGGTTTGAGTATATCAAGGACGAGAGCCAGCACGATATGCTTGTACAGGAGCATAAGGAAATGTACCGCAGTATTCAGTGCAAGGACAAAAAAGCGGCTGCAAGTGTGGTGAAAAAGCATATTGACAATCAGGAGGAGGCAATTATCCGGCAGCTTCAGCTTGAAAAAGGTGAAAAAAAGCATCGCAAGTGAATAAGATGCACAAAGCGGACCATACTTATCCTATACATCAAAAACAGGAGGTATGGACAGATGCGAAATATGATGCTGATGCTTGGGGTAGTGCTTTGGATTGGTGCGCTTTCCCCGGAAATATTGATAGACGGAGCTTGTGGCTGCATCTTTGACGAGAACGGAAACGCGCTTGACGAAGAGGAGGCACAGGAGTTTATGGAGTTGTATTTCTACAATAATAAAACGGACAATGGGCAGAGCCCTAAGTTGGAGTGGAAGCTTGGAATTTTGGAGCTGCTTGGAAAAAATTAAGCGAGGATAGTATAAATGACGAAGGATGTGCTGGTGTCGATAAGGGGACTGCAGTTTGCCGATACAGATGTGAGAGAGTCGGCAAGTGACGAGGAGCTTGACGCGATAGAGACAATCTGTCCCGGAGAATATTATTATAAAAATGACGGACACTTTATTGTATATGAGGAGCTTGTGGACGGGTTTGCAGGACCGGTTAAAAACCTGATAAGGCTTAGGGACAGAGAGTTTATGATTTCCAAAAAAGGACCGGTAAATGTGCAGATGGTGTTTTCGGAGGGAAAAAAGACGATGACCGATTACCACACGCCGTTCGGGAATATCATGGTTGCGCTTGATACGAAAAAGGTTGAGACGCAGGAGACGGAGGATGCGATTCATATTCTGATTGAATACGGGCTTGAGGCAAATTATCAGTTTATTGCCGACTGTAACATTGCAGTACATATTACGGCGCTAGGAAGAACAATCGAGTAGAGAAGATTTATCTTCCCTGCTCGCCGCGCGCCCCATGTGCCGCCTTAGCGGCATGTTTCATCGGCATGGGGCTGTGCAATCGAGTAGAGGAACGTCCTTCTCCACTACTCGCCGCGCGCCCAGTGCGCCGCTTCAGCGGCATACTTCCTCTGCACTGGGCTGTGCATAAAAAAGGCAGACCATATAAAAACGGTCTGCCTTTTTAAGAAAGGAGAAAAAGTTGTTAATAAACAAAGTTACTGCATCGGTTCCTGGGGGTTATCCCGCCGCGCTTCATCGAGCAGATGCTTCATGCGCCGTTCCATTTCAGAAAGCTCCACGGAATAATTCTGAAAAGCCTCCGTTGTTTCATCGGTGGTTTCGCCCTTGTAGCAGATGCGGTGCTCCATACTTGCCCACAAATCCATTGCGAGCGTGCGGAACTGAATTTCCACAGGGTAATACTGCATTCCCTCAATACGGTATACCGGAACGCCGAGCACCATATGGTAGCTTTTGTATCCGCTGCTTTTAGGATAATGGATATAATCGCTTTCTTTCAGAATAAGCAGATCTGTCTGTGTTCTCACGAGAGAAAGAATGCTGAATATATCCTCCACAAAATAGCAGATAACACGGATTCCTGCTATATCTGTCAAGTTATCCTTGGCGGTGTATGCCGTAATCGGAAGTTTTCGGTATGCGAGTTTTTTCTCAATGCTTTTCCTGCTCTTGATACGAGCCTGTATATTATGTATTGGGTAGTCGCGGTACTTTTTTCGGTAATCTTCATTTAAGCCGTTCATGCGAACCTCAAGGCGGGTCATTGCTTCGCGGTAAGGCTCAACTAACTGATCGTACTCCTCTTGGGAGATACGCTCGGTTTTTGCGGAGGCGGCTACGAAGGCAAGTGATCGAGTGGACTCGTATATTCGTTCCGTATTCATTTCTTTTAATAGTTCTGACGGATAGTCATTTTTCCTTGCAATCAATCTAAATACCTCCTGCTGACTGGATCGATTAGTAAAACGTATCTTATAATTTTACTATATCCCAAATTGCTCATGAAAGCAATTAAAAATGTATAAATTAAACAAAAAAAATAAAAGTATAATGATTTTTTTATAAAGTTTTCCAAAAATAGAATTGTTATGTAAATTTGAGGAAATGGAATTAAAATATTTTCAAGAAACAGTGGTATTTAAGTAGGAGTTGATGATATACTTAGGGTATCAAAAGATAGAAACAGGAAAGGAAGATGTAAAAATGAAAATCGCATTAATTAACGAAAATAGCCAGGCGGCAAAAAATGCTATGATTTGTGAAACGCTTAAAAAAGTCGTAGAGCCCATGGGACATGAGGTATTTAACTACGGCATGTATACGGCGGAGGATGCTCATCAGCTTACCTACGTACAAAACGGTATCCTTGCCGCGGTTTTATTAAATTCCGGAGCTGCCGACTTTGTTATTACGGGCTGCGGCACCGGAGAGGGCGCAATGCTTGCGTGCAATTCATTTCCGAAAGTGCTCTGCGGACACATTGAGTCACCGCTTGATGCATACTTGTTCTCGCAGGTCAACGACGGAAATTGTGTTGCGCTTCCTTTTGCGGAAAACTTTGGCTGGGGAGGAGAATTAAATCTCGAATATATATTCGAAAAACTGTTCTGTGCGCCGGGCGGCGGCGGATACCCGAAGGAGCGTGTTGTACCGGAGCAGAGAAACAAGAAAATCCTTGATGAAGTAAAGACCGTCACACATGCAGACCTCTGTGATATTCTTCCGAAGCTTGACAAAGAGCTTTGCAAGGGTGCGTTAAGCGGCGAGAAGTTTGAGGAGTATTTTTTTGCGAACTGCAAGGACGAGAAAATCGCTGAGGCAGTGAAAGCAGTTTTAGCGTAAGGAGCAGTCGTATGCTGTTGGACAAGATTTATTACACTGTAGAGCGTCTTGAAGGTGATTATGCGTATCTTGCGCGGGAGGAAGGCGATTCGTCCAAGGAGCCGAAATGTGTTGCAAGAGCGCTGCTTCCGGCAGAGATTGCAGAGGGTTCAAGACTGCTGTATGAGATGATGGAGTATACCCTGCTTTAGGGTGAAATATAGAAAACGAGTAGAGGAGAAGGACGTTCCTCTACTCGTTTGCATGAAAATTGCGAATAACGTCAAGCGCTTCCGCATTGATTGATAAAGGCACTTCCGCCGGACGTGCAAGATAATATCCCTGAAGTAAATCCACGCCAAGCTCCATGACTTTGATCAGCTCATTCGATGTTTCAATGCCTTCCGCGATAATAATCATATCGCGCTTGTGTGCATAATTTACAATGTTAATGATAATCTGCTGTTTATTCAAATCTGTATCGACATCACGCACGATGCTGATGTCCACTTTGACAAACTTCGGCTTTAATGACAATAAATTCAACTCGCTGTTGTATCCGCTGCCGTAATCGTCCAATGCAAACATTCCGGAAAAGTTTTCCACACTGCTCTTTTTATGGATAAGATCCATGTCCAAATGTTCCGCTTCCGTGATTTCCACAACGACACGGCTCTGCAACTCATGATATTGTTCATGATAGCGCTGTTCTTCCTCCTCAGTCATACGCTCGTTGGCGATTGAGTTGACGAAAAGGAGCGCCTCCTGCGGCACTGCACCGCGCTCTAAAAGTACCCGGTAACATTCCGTGGCGCGAAACAGGGTCAGGTATTCTATATCATGCATGCGCCCCTCTTCTTTTGCAAGGCGCAGCACTGTTTCCGGTGAGCGCAGCGTGGGAAGATTGACGCGCATCAGCGCTTCGAATGCATATGCAGCGCCGTCCGCAGACGAGAAAATCGGCTGGAAAAAGTAGTTGATATCCTGTGTCTCCAACATTTTATGGAATTCCATGCGGTTTTGGTTTTGCATGAGATGCTCTTCATAAATCTTTATATCAAATTCCCGATAAGCCCCTTTTTTGGAACGTTTTACCTGATACATGGCAAAATCCGCATATTTCATCAGTTCCGAAAGATTCATGCTGTCTTCGGGATACCATGCCACGCCTCCGGATGCACTTAGTCCCATATTATCGCCGTTAGGAAGAACAAACTCTACATCCCCTATCGCACGGTAGAGCGCCGCCACTTTCTGCCGGATTTCGTCCCGGCTGTCGTATCCGTAGAAAAATACAATGAACTCGTCCCCTGACATGCGGGCGCACAGTGTATTTTCCGGCGTATTTTCTACAAAGCATCTGCCTGCGGTCTGAATATACAAGTCTCCGAAATTATGTCCGAAGCGGTCGTTGGTGGTCTTTAAATTATCCAAATCAATCATTAAAAGCCCTGCGTGTTTTAACAGGTCCGGTTTTAAGAAGAGACGGTCTGCCTCGCGTTTAAATCCTCTTCTTGCATAGAGCTTCGTCAGCCCGTCGCTGTCCCGTTCCCGCTCAATCCGCATCTTCTCCAGGGTAGATGCCGTGACGTCTTCTATGAGCCCGATATGCCGCCTGTCTTTTTGCTGATGCTCATAGCGCAGATAACGCAGACTTTTATCCGGCTGCGGCACACTGTAAACAATGCTGCCATCCTCCGCGTCAAAATAGTCAAGCGATTGATGCAGATGTTCCTGCAGAGTCATAAATTTTTGGATGTTCAGTGTTGTTTGATCAATGCCTGTGATACCCAGCAATGAAAAGTAATTGTCAGTTACATAGACATGGCCTGTTTCCTCTTCCAATTCATATCCTGCAAGCTCTACGCTCGCCATATCCATAATACTGAGCAGGCGGGTAGAAGATACCACGACCTCCCTGCCCAAACAGGTAATGGAATCTGCAAATCGATCGATTTCGCGGATGCCTGTAGGCGGAAGCTGTGGCATACTGTTGTCCTGCTGTGCCTTAGCCACTTCCTCGGACAGTGTGCGAATCGGTTTGGAAAGGCGGTAACTTGCATATAAAATTCCTGCAAAACCGATGATGAAAGTCAGGACAACGGAGATAAAAAGAATACGCTGCATCTGTCTTGAAAAGGCAAACAGGCTTCTTTTTGTGCCAATTCCCAACAAATACCATTGATCCGTGTCAAAGGGTGCGTTATTGCGATAGAGTGCCAAATGCTTTGCGGCGCCATAATAATTTTTATCGGCGCTTTCTGCGCTGCAAAAATCCTCTGATAAGGTAAGCTGCATGTCTGTAACGTCCTGTAATCCGATGGTATCGCCGGAAATTACAATCGGTGTCAGATACCTGTCCGAATCAAAGTCCACTGCCAGTAAATAGGAGCCTTGCTTCTTATCCAATAGTTCTTCGCTCGGCAAAAGAGAGTTGATATAGTCTGTTAAAAGCTCAATGCCCAAAACACCATACACGGTTCCGTCCTCTAAAATGAGCGGAACAGAGTATGAGATAGCGGTGTGGGTATCACCTTCCAAAGAGTAAGGTGTTGTTGTCCAATAACCGTAGTCTTTTTCGTTTAGCCTGCAACCGTCCGCATAGGCGGTCTCGTATGGTTTGTAAAAGAAATCCTGTTCAACGCTGTCAGACGCGGAAAAGCCTGGTTTCCAGCCGGTATCCGTGGCAATATAGCCGGAGCGGACAATTTCGGCAGGAGCACGTTCCCATAGCAAATCTGCGTTACGCTCCGAAGGGGTTGCCATAGGATCCAAATCCCGAAGGTAAATGCCCTGTAATGATTTTGCTGCCGCAGTGTTTGGCTCTTGAGCGTTCAATATTACAAAAATGCCGGAAATCTTTTTGGAGTACATCGTATCAATCAGTTCGGGGCTGATTTCTTTGAGCAATTCAACACAGCCGGCGCTGTTTTCGTTTAAATCATCAAACGTGAGTTCCTCAAGCGCTAGCTTTTCACTGAATTTAGCGTCAATACTGTCTGAGAGCATTTCCAAGTCCGACCAGTTTCTGATCATTTCGTTTAACAGATAGTTTCCTCTGTTTTCCGTTTGCTGGGCGAGCATGTCTGTAGCATTGTCGTTGAGTTTTCCAATAACGCCGCCAAATACAATAGCGCAAATCATAAACAATGTTTCGAACACAAGTACGCAAATAAGCGGGAGCAAAAGCTCACGGAAAATTGTACGATCCCGTTTTTTCACAGACATTCCCCCTTTGCTTTATTTATTTTCAAATGCCTGCAGCTGTTCCAACGTTTCTGCATACCATTCATCAAAATATGCGTCTGCACAGAATTCGGAAGCGGCGTCTTCAAGACTTTGCCCGTCTGCAAGCCGTTGTGCCACAATTCCGCGGTCCTGCACTGCGCGGTCGCTCATGGAATACTCCAATATAGTACGCGCTTTTGTTGCATCAGCAAAGGCTTTTGTGGTATAAGTCTGATTTTCATTGACCGTATCCACTGCAACAGGAAGCGTCTTTTCCATATTCGGATTGATTTGTGCGCCGCTGTCTAAAATAGCAGTCTTATTGTTGGCGGTTTTTGTGACAGGAAGGTATCCTGACTGGACAGAAAACAAAATATTTTGGCTGTCTGCGGTAAACCATTTCAGAAATTCCACACATCCGTAAAGCTCTGTTTCGCTGCCCTTTGTCACAACCATTCCCGCCCCCTGCTGTACTGCGTATGAGTCTCCTCCTAAAAATGCGGGACAGGGAAGGACTTCCATTTCAATCGGATAGCTGTTCTGTTCGCTTTTTATTACTGTATCAGGGAAAAAGGATACGCCGGAAGAAGAGCCGACATATGCAATAATATTTCCCGTCTTAATATCGTCGCTGCGAAACCGTCCGGAAGCTGCGAAATATCCTTTGATAAAAGGAATATAGTAATTGTCCCATAGTTTTCGTACGATGTCTTTTTCAAAATGGAGTGTCATTTTGCCGTCTGATACCGTAAAAAGTTCTGTACCTAGCTGCATACTGCCGACAAGAATATAATTTGCCATTGCGTCTCTGCCATACAGTGCGCTGCCGTCTTCGGGAACGTCGGGCGTTTTGGCATCCGTCCATTCATAGTAGGATTGTGCGGCTGCCGTCAGCCCTTCAATTGTTGCCAAATCATCAATGCGCGCTCCGGTTTCCGCTGCGAATGCGTCCCAGTCCGTTTTGTTTAGCACCAATACTTCCGTTGACTTTGCCATTGGAAAAATTTTAATTTCCCCGCTGCCGTTAAAATCACCTTCTTTGATGTAACTGTCTATGTATGCTGCGGCTTCCTCTTCGGTCAGATAAGGCTTTAAATCCACAATACCGCCTAGCTGATCCGCGGTGTACGCCGTATCAGCGTATGCCATAAAAATATTTGGAACCTCCGCCGCACCGACTTCTCCGCGGATGGCGGCAAGGGCATTGGTTTCCAAATCATTGACGGAACCTTGACTGCTGCTTTTGACAATGATGCCCTTTTCTTTGCCGACCGACTCGTTGAACGTGCTTACCAAATTGTCAAATGCGGTAAGTTGGTCTCCGTTATAATAGTTCCACACTTCAATTGTCACAGGATTTTTTGCGTCCAAAGGCGATTTTGCACCTTTTTCAGCACAGCCCGAAAAGGCAGCGCTCATTGCCAAAATCAGGCAGAGCGCTGTTGTTTTGTTTCGTATCATAATTATATGATACCTCCCCCCTATTACGAATTAAGAATTCGTATCCTTCATCATTGGCTCAATTTGAGAGAGCATATTGTTCATATCTTCAAACATAGTACTTTTTGTTGTGCCAAGGCTGCTTGCTCGGTCAATGTGCTTCACAACCTCCTGATACTGATATTTTATTTTGTCAAAAAATTGACAAAGCAATTGCAGCTTGCTTTGGGAATCAAGGATGACATCGGAAATCTCCGACTGTACGGAGGATGCGCCTTCTGCGGCTTCCGTAATCTGATCAAATGATTTGGAAGTATTGTTAACAATGTCATAGCCATGTCCCAATGCCTCTTGCGACGCCATGATGCTGTCGCTTAACTGACCTGCGCCTTCTTCTACATTATGTACGCTCAGATCAACGTCATCCGTTAACCCTTTGATTTCCTTGGCAAGTTCGCCAACCTTTTCCGCAACAATTGCAAAGCCTTTGCCGTGGCTGCCGGCTCTTGCTGCCTCAATGGACGCGTTTAAAGCAAGGATATTTGTTTCGTCCGCTATAGATACGATTTTTCCCATACACCGTTTAATATCCCTTACGGCAAGCTGAAGCTGTTCAAAGGTGTTCTCCATTGCACTGTAGGATTCCTGTACTTTTGCGGAAGTTGTCTTGAGCTCTTCCACCCTGTCCTGTGCACCGGACACGGTTTTGGCAATGTCTTCCTTTACCTGCGCAAACTGACCGGCTGCCTGATTGACGCTGGAGAATGAGTCGCCGAAATCCTGTAATTGTGCCTGAAAGTTTTCCGCTTCGTTGAGTACGCCTGCAAAGGAGCTGCTGACCATACTCAGCTCCGATAAAGATTCCACTTCTTTTTGTGCAAGCTCTTTTTGGTAGTCGTTTAAACTGCTTGCCACATGCAGGACAGGATAAAGGTTGTTAGATTGTCCCGCTTTTCCCCGACTCTTTTTTGAAAACATGATGCGCTACCTCCTTTATTCAAACACAACGCAAGTCATCGATTGGTTGACAAAGCGGTTGTTGTAATGTTCTCCGTATCCGACAAGACCGGCGTGAGCGCCAAGCGCCCCCATATCTTTCAGATACGCATTCATGTAGTTATGCTCGCAAAACAGCTTATACCGGAACAGGCAGTTTACGGAAAAAACTGCCGAACGTTTCGGAAATTCGCGGCGAATGGTTTCAATCGTGTTTCTTACGGTTGCCCTGTAGTCCCCTAATTCCAGTAAAATCAAAACGTCGGAGTCGTTTACCTGGCGGAAGCATGCCAATGCGTTTCCGCTGACTTCTTTAATAGAAATAATACAGGTGTCGTTTCCGTCTATTTTACCAAACGGATTTTTGAAGGTCTGCGTGAGGATTCCCTCGTCGGTCACATGAAGAATATCCTTGTACACCTGTTTTGCAGGGATTCCGTTGAGTGCGCCGATTATGTAGTTTGCACGGTCCGTATTGGATGCGATAAAACGGTAATTGCCGAGCTTGTGATAAATATTTTCCTTATATGTTTTGACGCGGCCGCCGTGGTTTTTAACGAGTGCGTAAGCTACAGCGTCATTGTAAACCTTGCCGTTTGCGGATACCTTTCCGCCGTCTCCGGTTCCGCCTACAAGCTGAATGCCCCTGTGTTTCAGGCAGGAATAAATGGTTGTGAGGACACATGCGTCATTGCCGCTGCAAAAATCGATACATACGGTATCCTGAGCGGATGCGCCGATTTTTGTGACGTCCTTCTCCATCCGTTCAATGTATTTTACCGGCATGACAGACACCTGTTCAAGCACGTTTGCCGTCGCGCTGACATCATCGAGAAATGCAATTACGCTGACGCCGTTTTCCGTGATATTGGTATCGTAGCTCATGCCAATGCAGCCGATACTTGGGACTTGGGGATATAGGGATTCTAACGTTTTTACATGCGCTTCAAACTGTTTGCTGTTTGATAAGAGCATAATAAATTTCGGGTTGTTTAAGCTGCGGACTGCCGCCGCCAAATCTCCGCTCTGACTTGTTCCAAAAAACTGCCTCATACAGCTTCCATCCTTTCTTATATCTCATATCTTTTGTTCCGATATGATAAATAAATAACAAATATAATTATACTGATAATAGAACAAAAGGTCAATTATATTTTTTAATCGTGATAAACTAATGCATATACGGTAGAAGGATAGTTTGTGGTAAAGGTCATGGTGTTATCGTCCGCATCCTCGTCCGTAAGTACGTTAATAACGCCCTCGCCAAACTGTATCAGTGAAAACTGACGGTTAGGGAACTTGTATGCGTTTGGGATTTCCAGCGAGTAAGTGACAGGTGTGTCAGTTTTTTTGACAATCTTATCGTTTAAATTAAGGGACACGTTGTAGGCGCCCACGTACTGGTTATCACCCATCATAATCGCAAAGGCTTCAAGTGCGCTTTTTCCCTGAATATTGCTTTGGGTGGTGATGGATGTGAGATAATGGAGGTCACCGGAAACTTTTTTTACTTTTGTAGTGATGTCAATATACGGATAGTTCGCGTTTGCGGTGGTATCGTAATCATCGGATGCGACCACGTTGAAAAGCTTTCCTCCTGATTTTAAGTCTACCATACGTTTCATATAATGGTTGGCAAAGATATAAGTATACCAGCCATTGTTGTTGGCTAATCCAAAATGCACGATGCTGTCAAGCGAGGTGTAGGGGATTTTGCCGCCGATCAGTTCGGCTGCCATGTTCGTGCCAAGAAAATGAAAACGGCATCCTTCCGCCGCGCCTGCAAACGCAGTGCCGTCCTTTATAAACACATTTGCATTCAAGGTTACTTTCTTGAGGAATGTCATGTCGGAAAATGCCCTTGAGCCGATTTCGGTGATTCCGTCGTAAACAAGAATTTCAT
>CAMWNY010000012.1 GCA_947175775.1 uncultured Lachnospiraceae bacterium
TGACAGGCTTGGCACAGATGTCGACCTTGAAATGGCACTGTGGATGTTTGAGCTGAACCCCAAAAAGCGGGTTTCAGTATGGGGACGGGAAGAGTTGGAGAGCTATTGAGCAAAAAACGTCTTTGTCATCTTCCGGTATTCTTCCATCGTGTATTCCGGCTCATAATTTTTGACAAAAGCTATCCACGCTTCTTTTAGTTCCCCGTAACTGATGCCAAGATAGGTCTGATAGTCCGTTTCGTCTTTTCCTTCACGTATCAATTGCATCGTTTTTTCCATGCCGTAATTTTTTACAAGATATTCGACAAAGCTTTGCGAACATTCATACCATATCAATCCGTCCTGCGTCTGAATGGAATAGGTATAGCCTCCGGCGCGTCCGATAGAATCAAGCATTTCGTTTTGTTTCTTTGTATCATAAAATTTCTCCAATGTAAGTTTTACATCATAGGTGAAGAAATCCAATATATCAATGTCGTATTCTTCGAAAAACCGAATATAGTTGACGCCGATTCTTGCTGCCGTATAGTCACAGATTCCTTCCTCAAGAGAATTGCTAAAGCAGCTTCTTCCGAGAACAGAATGCGTCAGCTCATGCGGGAGTACGCGGTCTGTCGGTGCGTTTATTTGGTTAAAGGACAACAGGATACTAAACTCGATTGCCCCGTCTGCGCCTTTTGCGGGGGACCAAACCATAGAATGCGGCGTGCCGCCCATTTCGAGGTTGACAAAAATAGTGTCAGCGTCAGGAGCGATTGGCGTGTACCAGTCCTGCACGCCTAAGAGGGTTTCGATTTGCGGTATGTATGTGGACACAAGAGTTTCGAAGTCGTTTTGCGTGGAAATGAAAGAGTTTGAAAAATCATAATGTTTCCAGTAGTCACTTGTGTAGTGGAACGCATAATTCCAGTCTTTTTGCTGCGTTATCTGCGGTGCGTTTGCGATTTCTTCCTGTGCGGATGTGCAGCTTGTTAAAAAGATGACAGTCAATAATATTCCTATTAATTTTTTTCGACTGTGTTTCACATCGCATTCCTCCCTCCTATGTTATCATTCAAATTCATTGGTTATATTTTGTGTACTTTTATGATATTTCTTTTTTTCGCGCATGGCAATTGTATTTGGATGAATGATGTTATTTTTGTATTGAATGAAATACCGTTCTAAATCGAGTAGAGAAGATTCATCTTCCCCTACTCGTCGCGCCGGGCACCCGTCATCAAACCGATTTATCGGTTTGATGACATATTTCCTTTGGGTGCCCATGTGCATAAAAGTAATAAGGGTGCGGTTAGTTTCTACTAATCACACCCTTATCTATGATACGCTGCTATCGCAAATTTTTAATCCAAATATTCGAAATAATCAAAATCTGCCGGTATTCTTGTGCCGCAGCCGCCATTATTCGCGTAAATGCCGACCAGCGTTCCCGTATGCCGTTTCGGGTCGTCGGGCACACCCTCGTCGCATAGGTAGATACAGTTTTCAAGCGTTCCCGCAAGCGTCCAATCCTCACCGTCATAACTGTAGTAGAACGTTCTCGTCAGTCTGTCAACCACAACCTTGAGATAAACCGCCTGCTCCTTTATCCCGTCAACTTCCGCCATCAGCTCCTCGCCGTGATTGCGGTTGATGACAAGCTGCAGCTTCCTGCCGCCCTCACAGCACAGGGAAAACCGCGCATACGTCGCCGTACTGTAGTAGCATGTCAAGCCCGCCTGCTCGCCGTCGCGTGTGGGATAAAACTCAAGTTTTGTCGATGCCGTGTAACTTAATTCCTGCTCGCGTCTGACCAGTGTATTTTTTGCACGAATTTCCGAAAGCTGTCCGTCCAAGGTCCAAATGCGGAAATATCCCGGGCGTTCCGTAAGGGAGTAGTTTCCCTTTGCCGGATTGCGCACAAACTCCCAGTTTAAGTTCAACGTCTCGTCGTCAAAATCATCCCTTGTCCATTTTTCATAAGTGCACTGCGGCAAATCCGGCGCCGTCTGCTCGATACTCGGACCTTTGCGGTCATTGATGATAAACCAGTCGTCGTCAAGCCATGTCACGGGGTCTAAGCCCGACTCCCTGCCAATCGTGGTGTAATGTCCCTGATTCGGTCTGCCCATCAAGTAATATACCCACCAGTCGCCGTTCTGTGTTTCGATTAATTTGCCATGTCCCGTTCTCTGAATGGACGCATCGGGGTCAAACTGACGCATCAGCGGATTGTAAGGCGACGGCTCATACGGTCCAAACAGGTTCTCGGAACGTCCTACATTGATGCCGTGTCCATAACCCGTGCCGCCCTCCGCAAGGATTGCGTAATAATATTTACCGCGTTTTAAAAGATGCGGTCCCTCTGGGCAGCGCTCGCCCGTGCCCGGCCATACGGGAATTTTGTCGCCGATGACCTTTGTACAATCGTCGCTCAGCGGTACAAGATTGATGCCCGGGCTGATGACCATATAATGTTTTCCGTCATCATCTATAAAATGCGACGGGTCAATATCGTCCACTTCCAGCCAGCTGGGCTTGCTGTAAGGACCCTCCGGCTTGTCCGAAGTCACCACAAGCTGTCTGCGCATCACGTTGTTGTCGCGCTTTCCGTCCGCATTCAGGCGCAATGTCGCCATAATAATAAACTTGCCGTTGTGATAGGAAATATCCGGCGCCCAAATACCATGAGAGTCGCGGATACACTGCAAATCAAGGTCGTCCGAATCCGTAATCGCATGTCCGATAACATGCCAGTGCACCATGTCTTTGGAATGGCTGATTGCAATTGCCGGGAAATACTGGAAGGTCGAATTGACCATATAATAATCCTCTCCGACACGCACGACTGACGGGTCCGGAAAAAAGCCGCGCTGTACAGGATTTTGATAGGTATTGCTCATAGTGGTTTGTCCTTTCTGTTTTCATTTTTATAATCGTCACAAATATGACACATGTGTCAGTTTTTGCAATCGTAATGTTTTTTTGTTTCCGACTGTCTATGCCTGGTAAATTACGCTGTCAACTACCGCATATCCTGTACTGCCGTCTTTTTCCGACGCACAGAACACACCGTTTTTAACGCCAACCCATCTTCCGGGTATCGCGGTCATATCGCCTGCCTTCTGATAATCATTTCCGTCCGTACTATATTCAATTGTAACGGTTTCCAACGGAAAATCCTTTTCCTTCGCATTCAGGTCGCGCAGTCCCGTGCGCTTTACCGTATATTTCACAAATACTTCGCCTGCCTTTGCCGCATCAACCGGCGCAAGCTCCGTCACGGTTTCAATTGTCTCGTCCGGCACAATCTTGCCGTACTTCTGCACGCCTGTCACATAGCTTGCTGCAAGCGTATTTCCTTGCTTTTTGAACGTGACAAGCCCGTACGTCATTCCCATGGAAATCACGCCCGCCTCGTCACCGTCTGCAAGGTTTGACAAGTCTAACTTCGTGACACAGGTAAACTCCGGCGCAGGCCATTTCTGTATCAAAAGATTCGGCATATCGCCGTATACACTGTTTTTCTTAACTGCATTCAATCTCAAATTAGTTCCCGTAAGCGCATACCATTCCTTTTTCGAATTGGCATTCCACTGCCACTGGAGACCAAGTTCTGTATCCGTAAAATCATCAGACGCTGCCGGCTCGCAAATTTCCCAATTCACATTGCCGACATTGGGCTTTTTATATTCCATAACAGGCTCGCCATAATCGTTCCCATCCTTTGCAATACCGATAACGGGCCAGTCGTTCTGCCAGCTCATCGGCTGTAAGTGGACAATTCTGCCTGCTGCATACACGTCCTGGAAATGAAGGAACCAGTCCTCTCCCGCCTCAGTATCCACCCATGCGCCCTGATGCGGTCCGTTCACGGGGCTGTCGCCTTGGCGCATAACCACTTTATACTCATACGGTCCGAAAATATTCTTGGAACGCAATACGGTCTGCCATCCGATTTTCACGCCGCCTGCCGGAGCAAAAATGTAATACCACCCGTTTCTCTTGTAAAGCTTTGGTCCTTCTATCGTCACCTGATCGTTTTCGTTTCCGTCAAAAATCTTAACTTCCTCGCCGATTAAGCCCATGCCGTCCGGCTGCATTTCCACCATATGGAGCACGCTCTTATAACCGATTCTGCTCTTTGCCACGCCTGCCACAAGATACGCCTTTCCGTCGTCGTCCCAAAACGGGCAGGGATCAATCCAGCCTGCCGCAGGTCTGATATTGACAGGCTTTGACCACGTTCCAAACGGGTCTGTTGCCGTGCTCATGTAAATCCCCTCGTCGGGCATCGGAAAGCAGGCATAATATGTACCCTCATGATACCGAATGGACGGCGCCCACACACCGCAGCCGTGTATCGGATTTTCGTAGCGCGGTTCGGGAATTTCGTTAATAATATAGTTGACGACCTTCCAATTCACCAAATCCTTTGAGTGCAAAAGAGGTAAGCCCGGCGCATTGCAAAAGCTTGAGGCAATCATAAAATAATCCTCTCCTACCCTGATTGCATCGGGGTCCGAGTAGTCCGCATAGAGAATAGGATTTTTATAATTTCCGTTTCCCAAATCTGCGTTCCATAATTTTGTAGCTATCATGTGTTTGTCCTGCCTTTCTTTTTTATTGTATATAAAATTGTCATTCCATGTATGATTTCAGAAAATCTGCCATGCAAATTCTCTGAACGCAAGCTGCCGCGTTTGCGTTTTTTACTTTGTCCGCTTATTACAGTCTATCATATATGACAAAAATTTACTATATCTAATGTCATATCTTTCATTCTAATTTATACTAGGGCGTTTTGGACGAAAACTGAAGTCCACTAAACTCCGCATACGGTATCGTCACCTCCGAAAAGCCCATTACAAATGCGGCAATGCTGTATGGGTGCATAAAAAAGCAAATCCCCTCATCTGTCAGCACAAAATCCGTCATTTCCAAAGAAGCGCTCTCGCGCACGGTTTCCTTTGCATCCGGCCAAAAATCACTCGGACTTTCGTCAATTATTTCACCGAAATATTCTGTCACAAGGTCTTTTAATTCCGCTTCCGTATTGGATATAATATCCGGAAGCAAAAGCCGCTCGCCCGTTTCAAGGTCGAAGACATATCCTTCCCACAACGGTAATCCGTGCGCACCGCCGAAATAGTCGTAGCCCTGCTGCACAAAGCTCACATAGTTTCCATCAAAATACCGGACACACGGTACTTCGCTGTCATAGCTGTAGGGTGCGGACAGCATATCGATAAATTCCTCGTCCCTGCGCACATTGTTTTCTAACTGTGTCCTCATATTCGCCACCTCATGCTCATACAGATATGCGTTAATTTTCTTTGCGCCCGCAAAAGACGCGTCCACCGAAAGCCATTCAATATCCACCGTTCCCAACAGCTGCTCCGGATTTTTCTCAGCATATATCTCATGCTTTTGTGCCTCAAGCGTCCCAACTTCATGGATTTTTGTGCGGTAAACCGGCTCCTCAAAATACATCGGCTGCTGCGAACTGGTCATACATCTCCTGACAAGATATGCGTCATAATCCCGCATATCCATATAATAAAGGTCGTCCCCTGACACCCTGATGCCAAAACTGAAGGGCGAAAACCGTTTCGTATAACCTGACATGTCGGAAAGCTCAAACAGCACACCGCCCGCTGCGTCCTCCGCGGATAGGTATCCAACCGTCGCTTTGCGTGTTTCATCGCACAGCATGTAGTAGAGCGTCCCCTCCTGATACACCGCGCTCATGCTGCCCTGTCCCTCGATTTCACCGATAACCGTCCGCTCCTTTGTATGCAGGTCAACACGTTCGAATGTCTGTTTGTCCGTCTGCGTCACAACAAAAAATGCTTCCCTGTCCGTCAGATATACAAGTCCCGAAGGATCAAGCCATTCCTCCTCCAAAGCTTTTTGATACAAAAACTCCGTTTCCTCCACCGGAATTTCCGCGCCAAGGCTTCCGTCCGCCAAAACCGCATAGCAGCGTGTGCCCTCGGTGTTGTATGAATTATACAGATGCAAAACGCCATTGCTGTAATAGATACCCGTATATCCGTAAATGCTGTCCTCCCGCGCAACCGCCTGCTCATAGCCGCTGCCGTCGGCGTTCATCCTTGACAACACGAACATCTCATAATATGCACCACTATCCTCCGAACTGCCTGCAACGCGCTCAAGGAAGTATACCTTTTCCCCCAGCAAAATGCCTTTTCCGTCAAACATACCGTAACCCGGCTCAAATGCATCACTTTTCCACAAAAACCGTGCATCGTCAGTCGCTTTATCCACAACATAAATGCAATCTGTCCCGAAAAAATACACATATGCCTCGTTTTCCTGAATTCCTGCTCCATTTTGTGACACCTGTGTCATATTTACATCTGTTTTGTCATCATCAAGCATCTGCGTTTCTGACATTTGTGTCATATTTTCTTCATCGGATGTTATGTCTGTTTCTGACATTTGTGTCATATTTGTATCATTCATGTCAACGACCGGGGGCTGTGCCCCGCAGCCGCTGACCGTACAAAGGTAAATCACTGCTGCCAAAATTGCTGTCCGTTTTTTCATACTCTTATGCATACTCCAATTCATACTCCCCTATTAATACGATTAAAAATTTATCGAAAAATTTATTTCTTCCTTTTCCTATTGATTATTTTGATTATTTTGATTATTGTGCATATTATCTACATTTTGCGTTTCATCCTGTGATGCATTCCGTGATATATTCTGCGGTGCACTTTGCGCCTGCTGCTGCGGATTACCGTACATATTCGCAGTATTTACATTCTGTACACCGTTATGCATTGCCGCCTGCTGCTCTTTCCTGCGTTTCCTTTCCTCTTTGTTTCTCTTAATTGTCTTCCTAAGCGCAAAGAACAAAATAATTCCTATAATCACAAGATACGGGAACAATCTGATAAACAGGAACAGCACAATTTCAAGGAACATCAAAAAGCCGCTGCCTGTTGATTTTATGGTGTTCACCAAGCGGTCTGCAAAGGTATTCTTCTTCACAGGCACCTCCTCAATGCGAAACTCCATAACCTCCTCAATGCTGATATTCACATACGAATATGCCACATCAACATCCATATAGCGCTTGTTTGTCTGCAAACGGTTGATGTCATACTGTACGGAAGTCAGTCTGTCCTGAACCGTTATCATCTCCTCAATCGTGGTACACTGCTCCAACATTTCAAGAAGATTTTTCTCCTGTATTTTCAACGCCTCAATCTGCGTCGTCGTATCGTAATACTGCTGGCTGATATTGTCGATGCTCGACGACTTTGAAGTGATTTTGCCCACGCCGTCAAGTGCGGAAACGAAGCTGTCATAATTTTTCGACGGAACGCGGATTTCTATGTAATTGCGCATCGTGCCCTGCGTCTTTTGGTAATCCGCATAATACCATTCATAGCTGCTGTCTGTTTCATTCTCCGACTGAATAACGCCGCCGTACTGTGCGATTGCCTCCTTAATGGATTTCATTGTCCCTGCATAGTCAAGCGTTTCCAAATCAATGTTGCAATGGTACACAAGCTTTTCCTCCAAAAGCGTCATGCTGTCCATATTCTGCGTCGTATTATCCCCACCACTGTTATCAGGTGTTTCATAATCCACTTCCTCCGCAGCGGCGGCTTCATCCATTGTATAATTGTCCTGCGCAATCCCAGCGCCGTACTCCGCCTTTTCCTGCTGCGCATAACTGGGTGCCGCGCCATTACTTACAGACGCCGTATCCGACGCGGACGACGCTCCCCCGCAGCCCGTCAAAAGACCCGCGGTAAGAACCGTTGCCAGCAACATAGTTGACATTTTCTTCACAAACTTTTTCATAATCCTCCACTCCTTCCATTTTTTGCACATAATGCCAAAAATATAATACATTATAATATTACTATAGGTAATTTCAGTATAAACAATCCTGTATGGGTTTGCAATGTTAGAATTGCTAAAGCAACCATATTCCTTAGTGCGGTATGCGCCCATAAGCGCGAACTTAATGAAAACGATACAAAAAGTGAATATTCCAAAAGATTTATAAAATAAAAAATTCACGACAAACGCTCTTTCGTGTAAAATGATTTTGCCAAATAATTTACCAAAAGAGGAATGTCATGAATTTACAAAACAATTTTAACAAATTAGACAGCAAGATAAAAGAAGTTTTTGAAAACTGGGACAATAAAATCCTTCCGTACCTGCCGCCTGTGCCCTTGGAATCTCCGCTATTTATCAAAAAAACAACGGTGGCAGATAAACCAAAATGATGAGTTTCATTCAGTAGTTTTACCAGGACTGCTTAGTTAAGTTCGCGCTTATGGGGAGCAACCCCGCAGGGCACAGGATATGGAGCGATAACAGACAGGGCGGCGGGATAGTCAATGATGCTTATCACCGTCACCCTATTTTGGAGTTCTATCTGCTCGATAAACTGGAATTCTGATAGGACACTTTCTATGGCATTTATTAACTGTTATATCTTATCTTCAAAAAGACTGAAAATCCTTGAAAACGCTAAATTTATAGCAAGTGAGCTTGCCCTTATGCTTTCCCTTGTGTTATATTCTTTTCCCTCGTGTCACGAACACTCATAAGGGCAAAAATAAGGGAAAGAAAAACCTGTAACAAATTATAACACAATATAGACAAGACATGAAGAACTGATTGAAATGCTTTCACAATATTTTAGGGAAAGAGCAACGACAATGAATATCATATATGCAGAATACAACATACACCACAACAGCATAGACACAGCAACTACCGCAGGTTATCTTTTGCGTATTGACTGTTGGGAAGCTGAGAAAGGATTAAAGACTACTCCCTGCTCCGAATGTGCATTAAATACCCTTGCTATTGATGAGCCTCTTGAATACGCCCGTCTTTACCTCGAGGACAATATGCAGATGTGGGTTGATGCGGAAGATTCATTAGAAGTGTGGTAATTGCAATTTCATAATCCCCTTAAGTTATTCAAACTTTTGGGGATTTCTTTTAAATATTTGATCAAGCCTCAACTCGACAAGTATTCATCTGCAATGTGATACATAAAATCTAAGACTTCATATAGGTAATTCATCCCTTCTTTTAAAACTATATAATCAACTGAATGAGAAAATTTGAAATATAGTTGTTCATCTGTAGATATAAGATATCTCCAAACTTCTGCATTTTGATCAGCTTGCTTATTTTGCGGATTTATTTCATCGTCAATTTGATTTACTTCTTGTAATTCTTTCATTAATAGCCTGATTTTATTTATTGAAATTCCTTCTAATGAATACTTCATAAAGTTATTCTTATATTCTTTTACTTGTTCCAAAAATTCCTCTGAATTTATCATGTCATCAATTACTTCTCTTTTTACTTTATCCCATAAATCCAACAAACTATGTCCGCCTGATGGGATTTTGCCATATGCTCGCAAATATATGTGTTTAAGAGATATTTCCACCGCATGGCGATAAGAAAACATAATAGGAAAAATATATGTATCCAGTTTTTTAATATTACTACCGTTATTAACCACTATTTCCACCAATTCATCGGCACATTCTTATATCCTTCACGTATTCCATACAGTGCCTCGTCCTTGTTTTGCCAGCCAAAATGTGCAGATTGTTCCATTACACCTGTATTTGCAAATATTTTCATACTTTGCCTCCCAATTAATTATTCACCTTCATGCCCGCAAATAATTCCTTTAGAATCCATTCGTCCAAATCTGCACCAATACTCATATCTGTCTTTAAGGAATTTTTTTCTTTCTTCACTGGTATATTTCATGCTGTCTATCTTTTGATAAAATCCATTCATAGAAACAAGTTCTTCTGAGCAATCCGCCCTATATCGAAAAGTAGGCGGAATATTCAGAACATTATATGTACCATGAGATAATTTGCATGAAATAAACTGTCGATAATCACTAATAGGCTTCAGTCTGTCATATGACATTATATCTATATCATCTGTTTTATACGATGCCCTTATTCCCGTTCGCAAATGATTGCCATCATATTCATCTCTCCGACCATAAACTAACAAAAACTGCGGTTTAAATGTTTTCTTTCTCATATCTAAAGGTAAATCAAAATATTCATACATTATCTGTATATTTATAGGTTGGTTTAAAATGTATTTCCACTCTTGGATTTGTCCATATGCTTGACTAAAAGGTGCTGTGACAGTGTCATTTAAATTAAACATTTTTTTACTTGGCTTTTCAATTTCAATAAACACAGGAGCAAAAGTTAAGCTATCGTTTGCCAACCATACATAATCTGGTATTCTCCTTAAAACACCACCAATTTGAGGTTGTGATATTAGTGCATCCATATATGGATAATGTCCAGAATTACCAAAAAGTTCAAGCCCTCCTGGTAAGAAAGAGGGATTTTCCTCAAAAAATTTTTGAAATACAGTTTCATCATCAGAACAATTTTCCAAGATTAATTGATATTCCATCAATGATTTACTACAATATTCCTCCCAATCCAATTGACTAGGTGCATTTTCTATTACATTGTATTTCTTATTAAATGGCATGATAATTTTCCTTTTTAATTACACAATTATCGCTGTATCATAAATCAAATCATAAAAGCTTGCTGAAGCACTATAAAAATTTTGTGTACTTTGATTGACAGTTGGTCAAATCTTTCATTCAGAATCACCTATTTTTTTGGATTCTGCATCTTACTATTATATTTATTACATTCTAATTCCATTTTCTTAAAATCCAAGCACTGTTTTCTAGCTGCAAATTTTTCTGCAGAAATATATTTTTGATAAAGGACATTTGCAGTATTAACCAAATCACTTATATGATTATTACACCATTCCAATTCTTTGATAAGAAGCTCCTTTTTCTTTCTTGTGTCCATATTATCATGTTTGCGGATTTTAGTATCAATTCGTTGTATTTGTGCATCTTCAACAGGTATCATAAGATTAAAGTTTAAAACTCCTATCAAAGAACCATTATGTACAATTTTCTTAAAATCTATCTTATCACGCATTTTTTCATGTTTTTTCTTGGGCTTTGACAACGGTACACAATATTTGTGTTTATTGCATACAAGAATTACACCCAAAAAAGGACGTTCATCTTTCCTTATCTGTGGCGATACAGAAAAGACTCTATCATCAATATTATGCAGATTCCTAATGTACTTCATGTCTATTCGATAAACTTCTAATGGTAACTGTATCATAAAATTCTCCCGTAAAATATTTCAAGGACTATGTTTCCATAGTCCTTGAATGTAGTGTCACCGTAGCGACGCTAACGCTTTTTGAACGTCCACTTGTTGGCAGGACTCTCCTTTAATAGTATTCTACCAAATTTCAAAAAAATGTCAATGTCTTTGCAAAAATATTTACATATAGGGTAACTTACACACTTTATATTACACTCTCTATAAACTGGAATTCTGATAAGACATTTCTTATAGTATTTATTAACTGTTATATCTTATCTTCAAAAAGTCCGTAAACGCTTAAAAATGCCAAATTTATAGCAAGTTTTCATCATAGGCGGCAACATTGAAGTCTTCATGATACATTTCTTCCCATATGCCAAGTGTATTCTTGTTGCGTAACCATCTTCCTCCCTCTGCTTACTCCTGCTTTGTTGTCTGTTATGCTGTCGGCTCTCGTTCTGAATCTCCCTCTCAAGATTCTTCTTGTTATAATGGATCACCTCGGCATAAGCTAATTCTGTGGCGGTCTTTGACTTCTCTTTATCGATGCTGTCATATTCGACTTGCAAAGACTGTATCTCCGCTTTCCACTGTTTCGTGTTACCTTCTCACCCTGCTCCAAAAGGTTCTGCAACTGCTCACGCATTTCGGGATATTTGGCAAAGCTTTCTTTATGCGCCCTGTCAAACTTCATTTTTGCAAGTCTTTTAGTGACTTTTTCTCTTTGTAGGCGGTGCGGTATGGCTATATCCTGTTATATTTGAATCAAAGTGTTGATTTAAGTTATTTACCTAATTCCGCATTAACGCCATCTATTAGTATGTGTGCAGCCTCTTTTGTACTATATTTTCCACTTCCTAATCCCTGCATAACATCATGATAGATATTCTCTCTTAATGATACAGATTCAAACTTCGGATCAAGCGGAAAAGACACCCATTCCAAAACCTTAACATTAGCTTCTGCGACAATTTCATCGAGCAGATTCTTTTCCTGACAGATTTCTAGTGCTGCCGCGCTAAGAGGAATGCCTCTCTCTGATCCCATGAGAGTAATTCCCTCCTCCTCGTTTAAAAGGAAATTAATCAGCATTGCCGCCTCTTTGGGATATTCGCAGTTCTCCGATATTGCAAAACCTAGAGAAACCTTTGAATAACCTCCATGATACTCACCCATATCCTCAAAGAAGTTACCAACCACAATTTTCTGACCAGGCTCTAATGATGAATTATATTTAGTAACTGAAGAATCCCATTCAAAAACTCCAGCATATGTACCATTCCTCCACTTATTGTTCTCATCAATCGAATCTGCCCCATCATCAAGAAGTATTTCAAGAGGAGGAATTACATGTTCCTGCTCCAATAGTTGGATAAATTCAAGTCCTATCTGAATTTCCTCCATCGTATACTGAAGTTCGCCATTTTCAACCCACGCCTTTCCATACATGGATTCAAGACAATATACCATTAAAATCATGCGGTCATATTCACCAAGCACAAGTGGATAATATTCATCACCCAGCTTTGTCTTAAATGCTTCTCCTGCATACAATAGTTCCCTAAATGTTTTAGGAACTTCAATTCCTGCTCTTTCAAATGTAGTCTGATTCCAATAAAAAATTCTTCCTGTCATTGATACTGGAATAGCCTGTAGTTTTTCTCCCACCACGCATTGATCTAATACATCATCTGAAAATTGACTTAGATCAAGTACATCAGAAACCCGATTCAAATCCAAAAAAACACTTCCATCATCACTGTAAGAATACAGCCAGTTCCAGTTGACCTGACATACATCAGGTGTTGTGTTAGTAACAAACATCTCAGCTACAGTATTCTCCCAATTTATCCATGATCCGTAGTTTGTTTCCACTTCTATTCCCGGATATTTTTCTTCAAATGCTTCAATTGCCTTAAGTGTCGCTGCATTTCTTGAATCTCCTCCCCACCATGAAAACGTAAGTGTACACTTTTCATAAGAGTTGTTTTCAATAATAGGTGCATCTGATACCGTATGCTCCTCATCTGTCGGCTGTTTTCCACAAGCCGCCAAAAGTGTTGCAATTGTCAAACCAAAAGTAACTAATTTCCAAATTTTCATATCTTTTCCCTCCTTAAAAATACTGTTTATGTTAATGAACCTCTACTCACATAAACCAAACATACATTTACTTTTTATATTACATTTCTAAATTGCATATCATATAATTCTTTATATCTGCCATTAAGTTGTAATAATTGTTCATGTGTTCCAATCTCAACAATTTTTCCTTTATCCATAACTATTATTTTATCTGCATTTACAATTGTAGATAGACGATGTGCTATGATTATCGTTGTTCTTTTCTTCATTAAATTATCAAGTGCATCCTGTACCTGTGCTTCCGATTCTGAATCAAGGGCGCTTGTTGCTTCATCCAGTATTAGTAATTTAGGATTCTTTAAAAATACTCTCGCAATTGAAATACGTTGTTTTTGTCCCCCTGACAGCCCCGTTCCCCTTTCACCAATCACGGTATTCCAACCGTCTGGAAAATTCTTTATAAAATCAGTTGCGTTTGCCGCTTCTGCCGCCCTCTCAAGTTCCTGTATTGTGGCATTTATTTTTCCATACCTAACATTTTCCTCTATCGTTCCTGAAAACAATATCGTTTCCTGAAAAACAATTCCCATTTGATTATAAATACTTGCCATTGAATAATCATACAGATCCCTGTTTCCAAAACTTATTTTACCTGAATCTATATCATAAAATCTTGCAAGCAGATTAATAATTGTAGATTTACCGCACCCGCTTGATCCTATCAATGCCACTTTTTCTTCTGGTTCAATGGAAAAACTGATATCTTTCAAAATATATTCAGATGCAGTTTTATCATATCTGAAATTCACATTTTGAAATGCAATCCGCACATCCTCCTTTCCTGAAAAAATTAACGCATTTTCTTTTTCATGTATTTCAGGTTTTATGTCAAATATGTCGAATACTCTTTCTATTCCTGCAATACTTTTGGAATACGTAACATTTAATTCAGCAAATCTCTTTATAGGCGTAATAAAGTATGCAATATATGTTTCAAAGATAATCATTTCTCCAATCGTCATTTTGTTCTTAACTATTAAAATTGCAGACAGGCATACAACCACGGAACAGATTACTTCAGAAAAAGAAGATGTTATTGCCTCTCCAAGTGAAAAAAATCTGTTTGTGTTCCTGTTATACTTATATATTTTGTCCGAATACTCTTTGAATTTGTCATTCTCAAACGTTTCCATTCCAAATAATTTCACTACTGAAAATCCTGACATTCTTTCCTGCATATAACCCGATATGTCTGATAATCCTTTTCGCGCTTTACGGCTGTTTTGGCTTATCCTTTCACGTATTCGTTTTGTGGCTATAACGGACACAGGCAGCGCAAAACAAGCCACTATTGTTAAAAACACATTAATCCTGCATAGCAAAACGATATATATTATAATTGTAATTCCATCAATCCATATATTGGTCACTACACCCCATATAAATTCATGAACCTGCTCCACATCACTGTTTACCCTTGTCACCAAACTGCCTGACCGATTATTATTGTGAAACTCTGCCGACATAAGCTGCAAATGTTCAAACAGTTCACATCTCATCTTATTCATTATTCTGTTTGCAACTTCTATCGATCCTGCCTGTCTGATAAATGCGGCGGGTATATAAATCAATATATAAATACCAAGCAATATTACCAGCCATTTCAAAATCTCATTGACCTTATCTGTATTCGATATATACGTTGAAACTAACAGTTCATCCGTAAAATACCCTATTACCTGTGGTAAAATAAGAGGCATTGAGAGTTTAACGACTCCGGCTATTGTAGAAGCCGTTACTAAATGCCAATGCGGTACAATATAAGACAATATTCTTATTACAGAATTCGTTTTTGTTTTTTTCATCCATCTCTCCTCCTACTTGACAAAACTAAAATTCATTTCTATACTCATAATAACATTGGATTGTTTGATTCAAAATTGAACTTTCAGTCAACCTTTGAATGGAGAATTTCGATGAATAATAACATTGGTGTTTTGATTAAAGAATTGCGGCTCGCAAAACATATCAGCCAGTCTTCTCTTTGTGAAAATATATGCAGTAAAGAATATATATCAAAAATAGAAAATGGACATAAAATACCATCTGATAAAATATTAAAAGATATTTTCAACAAGTTGGGAGAAAATATTTCAGCGTTCTACCCGATGCTTTCTATCGCGGAACTCATCGAGTTTAATGCTGATAAGAAACAAATTGACGATTATCTTGTGAAACATGAAATAGATAACTGTATTCTGTACTTAGACGAATTATCCACTCATACACTTTATTTATGTGATGAGCCTTTACAATATCTTTTGGGAAAACGGGCTTATCTCATGGCACAATATAAAGAAGACTACAAAACTGCTTATGAATTATCAATAAAGGCTCTTGGTATCACAAAAGCTTTTTATAGCATTGATGAAGTTTTGAATTATCACTTATATACGTTGGAAGAACTGTGGACGCTTTTTAATATTGCATTTATCCTGCAAAGAGCCCCGCACCTTAATAAATTAACACCCATTCAGTTATATACGCATATTTTGAATTACTTACACCGGGGAATTTTAAATTATGATATGATACGTCAAATCTATCCTCTTACCTGCTCATATTTAGCAGATTGTTACAGCAGTCAAAAGGAACAGGAAAAGGCTAATTATTATATAGGCAAAGGGATTGATTTTTTTAGTCATAATTATGCTCTTTCCCTTAACTTCTTAAATAATCTTGAAAATAAGATAAAAACGTCAAAATCTCACTGATTTATAAGATTAAGCTCCATGTACAGACATATGGGCAAAATTCCCCATACTTCCTACCGTCCGTATGATGAAATTTCCATAGGGAATGTATCCAAACCGACTTGAAAAGTCAGTTTATCCTCTTTGGTTTTCTTTTCGTTTTTTTCTGCAAATCCTTGACCTCTATCCGCAAATTTACTACAATAATACATAGATAATTCTATCCAAAAACAACGAAACAGACATAAACCTAGACTGTTGTAAACCGGGCAATTTACAGCAGTTTTTTTATGCCCAAAAACAAAAAAGGAGTGTTAAATATGACAAACAGAATCCACACCAGCCAAAACGAATTTCACTTAGATGACAAGGAGCAGTATATCTTATATGAGAAGTTTAAATTGTCCGGCAAGAAAAGCAAGTCAGTTTTTCTGCGTAAGCTGATTTTATATGGATATATCTATGACGTGGATTACAGTTTCCCACGGGAATACAATACGGAGCTTGGACGGATTAACTCCAGACTGAACCAGATTGCAAAAAGAATCAACAGCACAAACCATGTCTATCAGGAAGATATGGACGAAGTAAAGGAGTGGATGAAAAGACCATATTCCTGTAATATAGTCTACAAATCTGCAAAAAAATAGGAGTGCCGA
>CAMWNY010000013.1 GCA_947175775.1 uncultured Lachnospiraceae bacterium
CCTAAAACTATAAAAAAAGGTACTCTCTTGTGCAAAATTGTTAAAATTTTATTATGTCTCAATCCGCCGTTTATACTCCTGCTGCTGCTCATACAGCATCCCCTCCGCCCGTGACATGGTGCTATACAGACCGCCGCCGTCCACACCCTCCTCATAGACTGCATATCCCGCGGAAATGCTGACATTTACGACAAATCCTTTCTCGTTGCATTTCTGTATATCCTGTTCCAAAATCTGCAGTTTTTCATGAATTTCATCAAGCGACTTATACGGCGCCCACGCACAGAATTCGTCTCCGCCAATCCGGTAACATTTCCCCTCCCCGGTAAAAATTTTCTTTAAAGCCTCCGCCGCCATTTGGATATACTGGTCCCCGTAATCATGACCATAGGTATCGTTACACTTCTTCAAATCATTCAAATCAAACATAAAAACAACAGTCGGCAAAATCTTTTCCGCTCCGGTTGCTTTATCCTGTGCCATGCGCTTGTCCAAATCCTCCCGAAACGCAGTGCGGTTTGCAAGCCCTGTCAGTTCGTCCGTAAAGGCAAGCTTGCGATAGATTGCATTTTCCCTCGCCTGTTCCATCAGCCTGCGGGAACTGCGTACATTGACAATCCCCATCACCGTAATGTAAAACAGAAATCCCATGCTTCCCAAAGGCGTACTGATTTTGCTGAAACGGTAAATTGCCAGTTCCAAAATAACGCTCGCCACAATGACCATAACACAGATACTGTTGATTTTTACCTGACCGGTAAACTTTTTTACCGCAATCTCATGAATGGTCAAAACGATAATCACCGCCAAAAACAGCACGATACAGATATGCGTCAGCCATAATGTCTCCCGCAAATCGTATAGCCCCAGCATCTGCAAAAAAACACGCACGACAATCACCGCGCAATTTACATAACAGCACAGACTCCACAGCTTACTCTCCGAATTATGGTACATATGGCGCAAAAACAGCATAAACGGTATCAGCATCGTCATCAGTGATAAATGCGAAACAAATACAATTACCATACTGCCCGGGAAAATCCAGTCCGGTATCTGTGTTTCCGTAATCGACCAAACACCCAGCAATGCGGCAATTATGGCAAACTGGATAATCGTTTCCGCGTCCTGCCCTTTCTTGACTACAAAAATACCATACAGCAGCATGACAATGCCCGCCAACGCAATAATGCCCGCCAATGCAAGACGGAAAAGCCGCTCTGTCAGAATTTTATGCTCCGCCTCCCGATAAGTCCCGTAATAAAATTCCCCCTTTGGCGCTACGTCCTGGTAAACCGGTGTAACCGCAAACACAATCTCTTTACCCGCGTCGTCCTGTGTCAGCGGAATCACATTCCAGTAAAATCCCGTCGTTTTTATTGCTGCGTCCGGTTCACCCGTCAACACATATACCCTTTTTCCGTCAATAAACACTTCCAAGAACATATGTACGGTATTGTATACAATCACCTTTTCACTCAGATCCTCCGGCGGCAAAATTCTTGTATCATAATATCTGCCGTCCTCCGCTGTGAACTCCATTTCATCACCCCACAGGACGACGCCCTCATGCGCAGTTCTGTTTTCCACCATATTCCGAGCGGAAACTGCCGCAAAAACAGCATATAAAATTCCAAGCAGCAGCACTGCAAAATAAATTCCCGTAACACGTTTCTCCAATTGCATCTCTCCCTCTCAAAAAAATTGTCCGCAGCAAAAGCGTTTCGTTGCTGAATTAAACGGAACGATTTTTTTCATTATACCGAAAAGCGCGGCACGAATCAATAAAAAACAGCATTTATTCATTCTGTCAGCATTCTGACGGAATTGCGCCAGAACGCGCAAAACGCTTGCATTTTGGAAGCCTGTTCACTTATAATGAAAATAGAATAATACAAGGTATTGTTCAGGAAGGGCAAGGTATTATGAAGAAAATACAAAAAAAAGCCGCCGTCATGGCGGTGAGGCTTCTTGTGTTTCTGCTTGTGGCGGCGCATTTAGCGTCTGCAGGAAGTATTCGCGCAGTTCAGGGTGCGGGAAAGCGGACGGTCCGAATTGGATTCTTCCCGATGGAGGGCTACCATGAAACCCGGGCGGACGGCAGCCGCACAGGTATGGACGTGGAGTACCTTGAGGCGCTGAGCGACTATGTCAACTGGAATATTGAATATGTGGAATGCGGCAGTTGGGACGACGCCCTTACAATGCTTTTGAACCGTGAAATTGATTTAGTAGGCTCTGCACAGTATTCCGCAAAGCGGGCACAGCTGTACCGGTATGCCGATTTGGCAAGCGGATATACCTTTGGCGTGATTGCGGTAAACAGTGACAGCGAATTTGCCTACGAAGACTTTGACGCAATGAGCGATGCCTCCTTCGGAATTGTGGGCACTTACATACGAAAGGATGAATTTTATGAATATATGACGGACCACGGCGTTCCGCATCCCAAGGTAAGGTCCTATAAAAATACGGCTGCCCTGCACGCTGCGTTGGATGCAGGGGAAATCGACGCCCTTGTGCATTCTCTGACAGAGGTCCGGGAAGGACAGCGTGTAGTCGGCAGATTTGCGCCGATGCCTTTTTATTATATTACCTATCAAGGCAATAATGACTTAGTACGGGAACTGAATCAGGGAATTGCGGATTTGAAGATGAACCGTCCGTGGCTGGAAAACGAGCTGATGGTAAAATATTATGACAGCCGTTTGGATCAGACCATTCTGCTGACCAACAGCGAAAAGCAGTATATTGCGGAAAAAGGGACTTTGACCGTGGGATACCTTGACGGTTATTATCCGTTCTCCTACGAAAACGATGGCGTCTATACAGGACTTTCCCGTCAGGTATTGGAGGAAGTGTCCGTGAGCACGGGAATCCTCTTTGATTATGTAAAACTGGAAAGTATGGAAGAGGCAAAGAGAGCTTTAAATAACGGCAGTATTGATTTGATGAACTACTGCGGGGAGACTGCGCAGAGTATGCAGTCAGAAGGGCTTGCGGTCACAAAAGTGTATGCCCAGATACCGCAGGTCATTATTATGAGCCGAAGTGACAAATCCGACTCCATTGACACCCTTGCAGTGGAGAAAAGCAACGCCTCTGGGACTGCCGTACAGAACTTTGTTGATGAAAATACGCGTCTTTTTCCCTATTCCACACAGCTTGAAACCCTGAATGCGGTGATGGACGGCGAGGCGGACGCTGCCATATGCGACGGGTATTTGGCAGAGTATCTGCTCGGTTCGCAGTTTCGTTTTAACAGAATGGAAATCCATAGTGTGCTCAGCGATGTCCACAACATCTATATGGTTGTGGCAGATGACGAAGAGTCGCCGCTTCTTGGTATTTTAAATAAAGAACTGCTCGAGGTCAGCGACAAAATGGTCAATGACTATATGCTCCGGGATAATTTCTATTCCAAGATGAGTATGGCGAACTTTATCAGCGATCACAGCATTTCGATTATTGCTGTTCTGTCGTGCTGTGCGGCGGCGGTTATTTTGGTACTGTTCTTTTTGCTGCGAAACAGCTTACGTGTTCAGAAGCTGATGTACAAGGATACGGAATTTCGTATTTGGAACCTGCATTATCTGCGGTACCGGGCGGCAAAAAAACTGGCGGCAGATAAAAACGGCAATTACGCCATCGCCTACACGGATATCGGTCAGTTTAAAAGCTACAATGCATTGTACGGCTGGAATGCGGGACAGCGCATACTGGCGCTTGTGATTCAGACGCTTTCCGAGGAAGTGGACAATAAGCGGGAGCTTTATGCACGCAGCTACAGCAGTCATTTTGTGCTTTTTATGAAATATGAAACGATAGATGAGCTTCACACGCGTCTTATGGACATTGCGGACAAAATATCCGCAAGGATTTATGAGCAAATGGAGACGCATATGTCGCTGACTATGGGTGTCGGCTGTTTGGAGAACGGCGACAACGATTTGCAGCGCGCTTTGTCCGAGGCAATACAGCTCGTAGACTCCTTAAAGAGCAGCTATAACAACGCAGTGCAGATTTATGACGACAAGCTGCGGGCGCAGCTGCGCGAAACGCATGAGCGCGAGAAACTTTTGGAGGCGGCGGATATTGATAAAGACTTTGTGGCTTACTATCAGGCAAAGGTGGATATTCGCGACGAGAAAATTGTAGGAGCGGAAGCGCTGGTTCGTTTCAAGGACCCTTCTGCAGACGGCGCTATCCGCACGCCATGGTTTTTTGTTCCTTATTATGAGCGCACCGGCAGAATTAAGGAAATTGATTTTTTTGTGATGGAATGTGTGTGTGTCATGCTGCGCAGGCGGATTGATGCAGGTAAAAATGTTGTGCCCGTGTCCTGCAATTTTTCCAGAATGCATTTCACGGACGATGATTTTCCGGAACGGTTTGAATCCGTTATTGACAGATACCGGATTCCTAAGGAACTCATTGAGGTGGAAATTACCGAAACGCTTGTGGTGGAAGATGTTCAACAGCAGAAAGTCAAGGAAATCGTGGATATTTTGAGAAAGAAAGGCGTGCATCTTTCCATAGATGATTTTGGGTCCGGATACTCTTCTCTAGGTGTGTTTGAGCAGATTCCGGCATCTGTCATTAAATTGGACCGTTCATTCTTGCTGAATAACGAAAACCGCACAAGACAGGTGCAGATTATGAAAAATATTGTCAATCTTGCCCGGGATTTGAATGCGCAGGTCGTCTGCGAAGGTGTTGAGACGGAAAATGATACAGAGCTTATGATGGAGATTGGGGCTTATGTGGCACAGGGGTATCTCTATTGCAAACCAGTACCTGAGAATGTGTTTGAGCAAATGCTGGAGAAAGAAATAATGGAATGATGTTCTTAAAAGATAAGTCTGTCCTAACTGCACGTTAAGACAGACTTCTTTCTGTTATTCATATTCTATAAAACATATTTCACAACCAAATTATCCAACTCTGTTATAGTTAATCAGGCACCCTTTCAAGATAATCTGCCGCTCCTCGTCCGTCAACTCGCCTAATGTCATCTCAAACTCCGTCTTTTTATCCTTCCCGACAACATACGCCTTAATCACATCCGCCTTCTCTTCAACCGCCTTGCGGATACCGGGAATATAAATATAATCAAGATTTTGAAACGGCAGCTCGCCCTCTTTAATCAAAAACGGCAGCATACCCCAGTTAATCAGGTTTGAACGGTATCTCTTCGTCGCATACTCGTTTGCAATATTTGCCCAGCCGCCAAGCACCTTCTGACAGCTTGCCGCCTGCTCTCTCGCCGAACCGTCGCCCGGCTTGACCGCAAAAATCGTGCTGCCGATACCCGTATTGTAACGGTCAGCATCCGGCGTAATCGTCTTCATCACAGCCCAAGCCTCTTCCAGCTCCGGAAGCGTCTGTACCGGACAGGACTGCTCTTCCCTCGCCTTCTCCGCCGCCTGAATTTCTTTCGCACGTCCCACATAAGCAGTGTCCTTTCTGGAAAGCGTAAACTCCGCAAGCCCCAACGGATTCGAACGGTAGGAAGAAGTCTCACCCGACGGAATTAACTCGTCCGTTGTTGTGACAGGGTCATGAATCTCCGAAACGACCTTCAACATCAGATTGTCCGTAAGCGCAACCATTGCAGGCCAGTCCTTGATGTTTGGTCCGAACTTAATCTCAACCGCTTCGTCCGCCACGCCCTTTGAATCAAACACGCGGTTTTCGTAAATCTTTTTGTCAAAGAAATATTTGTACTTTGTGAAATCTCCGTCAAACTCCGTAGCAGGCGTCAGATACCCTTTATTTGCCGCAGTCGCCGCAATCGAGCGCGCATCCATCAACGCAACCGACGCAATCTGCCCGCTCTGCAGCTTAGAACCCTCACGGTTCGGGAAGTTCCTCGTTGAATGACGAATTGAAAATGCGTTGTTTGCAGGTGTATCGCCCGCACCAAAGCACGGACCGCAGAATGCCGTCTTTAACACCGCACCCGTCTGCATTAACTTTGCCGCACAGCCGTTTTTCACCAGTTCCATATAAACAGGCATTGACGCCGGATAAACGCTTAATGTAAACTCATCGGGACCAATGCTTGCATTGTCCAAAATGTCCGCCGCCGCGCAGATATTTTCAAATCCGCCGCCCGCACAACCTGCGATAATTCCCTGCTCAACATACAGCTTTCCGTTTCTGACCTTATCCTTCAGTTTGAAATCAACTGCCCCGTCAAGGCTGACAAGCGCCTTCTTCTCACACTCGTCAAGAATGTCCATAAGATTGGCATTCAGCTCCTCAATCGTGTATGTATTGCTTGGGTGGAACGGCATTGCAATCATCGGCTTTACTTTATTCAAATCAACCTTAATCACGCCGTCATAGTAAGCTGTTTCGCCCGGATTAAGCTCGGCAAAATCCTCTGACCTGCCATGAGTATCATAAAATTCCTTAATTTCGTCGTCCGTTCTCCAAATCGAAGAAAGACAGGTCGTTTCCGTCGTCATGACATCAACGCCGATGCGGAAATCCGCCGACAAAGACGAAACGCCGGGACCGACAAACTCCATTACCTTATTTTTCACATAACCATTCTTGAACACCGCACCGATAATCGCAAGCGCCACGTCCTGCGGACCGACGCCCTTTGCAGGCGCGCCTTCCATATAAACGGCAACCACGCCGGGCATATTGATGTCATACGTCTGATCCAAAAGCTGTTTTACAAGCTCAGGACCGCCCTCGCCCATCGCCATTGTTCCGAGCGCACCGTAACGCGTGTGGGAGTCGGAACCGAGTATCATTCTGCCGCCGCCTGCAAGCATTTCACGCGCATATTGGTGAATGACTGCCTGATGAGGAGGCACGTAAACACCGCCGTATTTCTTTGCACATGTCAACCCAAACATGTGGTCGTCTTCGTTGATTGTACCGCCCACTGCGCAGAGTGAATTATGGCAGTTTGTAAGCACGTACGGAACAGGAAATTTTGTCAGCCCTGACGCGCGCGCCGTCTGAATAATTCCTACGAACGTAATATCATGTGATGTCAGCTTGTCAAACTTGATTTTCAGCTTGTCCATATTATCTGACGTATTATGCTTTTCGAGAATACCGTAAGCAATCGTATTTTTCTTTGCCGCTGCCTTATCCGCATCTTTTCCGGTTTTTGCCTTCACCGCTGCCGCCGCGTCCGCGTTGTCGGCAATCAGTTCCGTTCCGTTTACGAGATAAGCGCCTGTTTCAAATAGTTGTATCATATATTGTTACACCTGACCTTTCTATGATTTTTAGTTTTTACCGAATTTGCTCTGCAAAGCAGTAAATTTTCTTGCAAATCCGTATGCATTTTCAGAAAAAGGCGCAAGCCTTTTGTAGCGTGCGCCCTTGTACTATACTTATGTTAATTCTTTATTGGGAATCTGTCAATGATTTTTTGCGTTATGACTGATCTCTATAATGTTACTGTTCAGACGACCGCCAAAGTAGTGGGAATCATGCGCCAAAATGCTCGCCTTAAACCGCCTCTCATTCATCAGATACATCTTCTAGCTCAATCAACAGTGGTGCACCTGCTTCTGTCAACTCCTCTACGCCACGCAGGGTGCGGTTAATTGCCTTTGTACGTCTGCCGACAATTTCGGTAAGTGTTTTATCCGCAGTCTGAAGCTGTTTTTGGGCTTTTTCAAGCATATCCCCAAACTTAACAAACTCCGATTTCACGGCTCGAAGCGTATCCCATACCTCCTGTGACCGCTGCTCAATTGCAAGTGTCTTAAAGCCCATTTGCAAAGATGCAAGAAACGCTGAAAGCGTAGTCGCACCAACTGCGGTAATTTTATACTTATCACGGAGTTCTTCGAACAACGCCACATTTTGAACCACTTCTGCATACAGCCCTTCCGTTGGAAGAAACATCAGCGCAAAGTCTGTTGTCTTAGGAGGAACTATATATTTGTCATGAATATCTTTTGCAAAGGCGCGGACTTTAGTTGTAAGCGAGCGCCTCGCGTCTTCAATGGATTGTTTATCCTCAGCGTCAAGCAGCCTGTTGTAGTCTTCAATGGGAAACTTACTGTCAATTGGTAAAAGCAGTGGTGCATCACTGTTTCCGGGGAGCTTTATCGCAAACTCCACCCGTTTACCGTTTGCAATTTCCACGTTCATTTCATATTGACTCGGAGCAAGAATATCAGAAAGCAGCTTTTCAAGGCGAACCTCACCATATGTCCCTCTCTCTTTTACATTTGTAAGCGCATTTTTGAGCGATTTTGCATCAGCAGCAAGCGCTTTCATCTCGCCCAGTCCCTGACCTACGCTTTCAAGCTGTTTACTGACCAGTTCAAAGGACTGTGAGAGACGCGTTTCAAGCGTTTTCTGCAGCTTCTCATCTACAACGCCCTGCATTTGCTCAAGCCGCTTTTCATTACTTTCCTGTAATTCTTTCATTTTGTTTTCAAGCGTAGAATTAATTTTTTCGATATTCTCGGTATTGGCACGTTGAACGGAAGAGAGACGGCCGTCAACCTGCTCACCGAATGTGTGAAGCTGATTGTTCTGCTCTTCGCGGCTCTTTTGCAGAGCAGTCGTTACGGTTCTTCCAATCTGCTCATTGCTTTCAATGCCAGCTTTTTGAATATCTGTCAGTCTTGTTTCCATCTGTCGCTGAAATTCACCAAGCTGTCGATTGACCTCATCACGGTTCGTCGACAATGTGTCCTGAATACTCTTCTGAATAACACCGAAACGCTCAAACTGCTCTGTTGCACCATTTGCAATTTGCTTTTGTACACCATTGCGCTGTTCCTCAGCGGTGCGTTTCAATAAAGACATTACTTCGCCAATATCCGACTTCTTGCGTCCAATAATCTGCAATACAATAACCACCAAAAGCAAAACAATCATTATAACACTTAAAATCTCTGATAATTCCATTTGTCATTTCTCCTTATTCTGTATTTTTCTACATTATACTACAATTTTTTGACAACCTCAACAGCGGTAGATCCATCACAGTTTTACCGCTGCACGCCACGGTTCCCCACAGTAAAAATTGTCCGCCGCAAGGTCGCAATTGTCCCCGATACAAAGCCTTCCTGAAAGCTTACGGGCAAAGCGCGCCCGCTCCCACGAAAGCGTCACAATTTGTATGTCATTCACTTTGACAATACTATCCGTTTCCGGTCAAGAGCACATCTCTCCTGCTGGAAAAAAGCGCTGCCGTAAAACCAGCAGCGCTTCCCGCTTAATGCAAATACTTATGCAGCACACTCATCAGCAGCGATATGTCAAGCGGCTTTGCAATATGTGCATTCATACCGCTCTTAAGCGCCGCCTCCTTATCATCCTCCATCGCATTTGCCGTCATGGCGATAATCGGCAGTGTTTTTACATCCTGACGGTGCATCGCCCGGATTGCCTTTGTCGCCTCGTATCCGTTCATAACAGGCATCTGTACATCCATCAGAACGGCATTATAATAGCCTTCTTCTGAATGTTCCACCATCGAAACCGCATCGGTCCCATCGGGTGCAGTTTCAATAACAAAACCTGCCTCCTCCAAAATAACCTGCGCGATTTCGCGGTTCAACTCGTTATCCTCCACCAAAAGAAGCCGCTTTCCGCCGTAATCCTCCTGCGTCCAAACAGCGCCCGCTTCCGCCATATGATTGCCGATATTGTTCGCCGCCAGCAGCGCCGCTCTCAAATCCGACATAAACAGCGGTTTCGCGCAGAACGCGGTAACGCCCGCCTCCTTTGCCTCCTCTTCAATATCCGTCCAGTCATACGCTGTAAGAATAATAATCGGCGCATCGTCTTTCGCTATACTGCGGATTTTACGCGCAGTTTCAATTCCGCTCATTTCCGGCATCTGCCAGTCAATAATATATGTATGGTACGGGGCGCCCTCCTCGTATGCGGACTTTGCACGGTATGCCGCCTCTTTCCCCGACGTCGTCCACTCCGAACGCATTCCGATGCTCTTTAACATCTTGCTCACGCTGTCGCAGACATTTAAGTCATCATCCACCACCAAGGAGCGCAGCCCCTTAAGTTCCTTAAGATCTTCCGCAGTTTTTTCAATATTCTGAAGTTGGAGCGAAAGTTTTACCGTGAACGTGCTCCCGTTTCCGGGTTGGCTTTCGACAGTGATTTCTCCTCCCATCAAATCAATAATGCTCTTCGTAATCGCCATACCAAGTCCCGCGCCCTGTATGCCACTCCTTGTCGCGGTTGTTTCCCGTTCAAACGGCTCGAATATATGTTCAACAAACTCACGCGACATTCCAATCCCATTATCCTTGACCGTAAAAACGTAGTCGCCCCATCCTTGCTTATGCGTTGTGTGCTGCGCAATGCGGAAGCTTATCGTCCCGCCTGCCGGTGTATATTTAACGGCATTGCCCATTAAGTTGATAAAAATCTGATTTAATTTCAGCGGGTCCGCAATCACATCCTCATTTTCAACATCAAACGTGTCAATAAACATCTCCAGCTGCTTAGATTTTACCTGCGGCTGAATGATATTTACCAAATTGTGTATCAACTCGGGGATATTGCACTCCTGATTATGAATCTGCAGCTTTCCGCTCTCAATGCGGCTCATATCCAAAATATCATTAATCAGTCCCAGTAAATGATTGCTTGAGGAAAGAATTTTCTGCAAACATTCCCGCACCTGATCCGTCCGTTCCATATGGCTTGCCGCAATCGTGGCAAAACCGATAATCGCATTCATTGGCGTTCGAATATCGTGACTCATATTGGATAAAAACGTTGTCTTCGCCTGATTGGCATGCTGTGCCTGCATTAAAGCATCCTGCAGCGCCTGTGTCTGCTCACGCTGTTTTCTGACCTGGTCCGTGACGTCACGCGATACCACCATCGCAATCAGGTCCCCGGTCTCATCATCGCGCGTCATCACAAAGGACTGACGGACACACATTGCCGACCCGTTATTGGCGCCTGCCCAATAATCCACATCGACTTCCATATTCCCTTGTTCATACTGGGCTTTTAATATCTCCACATCGACGGTTGCGTCGTAATCGTCCCATGATTCCGGCAAGACAAACTGCGCCCACCGTTCAAAACATTCGGAAACCTTACACGGTGCAGACAGTCCTGCATGTTCCAGCATAGAAACTTCTTTGCCGTTATAAACGCGGATAACGTCCTGCTCAATCAGGTCTTTTGTCAGATTACACTCAAACGCACTGAACGAATTGGACATAATGGCAATTTTATACTGGCGTTCCTTGCGGTTTAATACAGCGCGCTCGCGCTGCTCCCGCTGTTCTTTCTGTTTTAACTCCGTTACATTCTGACGGACATATAAAACCCTGACAGGCTCCCCGTCCCTCCGGTCAAGACAGATTGCAACCAAATGTTCCCACTCTTCTTTTCCCTGACGGGATACATGGCATTCATGAACGATGGAATCCTTCGTGCCAAGCTCTTTCTTTATTATTTCAATTTGCCCGAAATGGAGAAATGCCTCTCTTTCCTCGTCTCCAATAATATCTGCGGCATGATATGCAATCGCTTCGCTGTATATTCCCTCCATCGGGATACTGATGTTCAAGGGTCCGATTCCAGCTAAATAGGCATAACGGTCTTTATCCAAATCCGCTATAAAATAACGCGACGCAAAAAGGATATTCATACCGCGCAGCACATCATTTATCGTTTTATTCTCCGTTTCCAATTCCACGCGTCGTTTCCTTGCATGAATAATCAAAGCGGCAACATAAAACAAAAACAGGATAAGCAGGCAGATTTCCAGTCCGACACCCGCAATATTCGCCCTGTCTACCATTGACTGTGTGACATTTTTGGGGAATGCCTGCACGAGAACATAATCATATCCCGGCAGATGCATCACACAAAGATTATCTGTTTTACAGCCCTTACTGCACAAAAGCGCTGCATTACTGCCATCCGTAAACGCTGTTTGCGCCTTTTGCGCAGTTTTGCCGTCTATGACACCTGCCTGCATCAAAGAGTCAAACAAATTATCCCCGTATGCTCCGTTTCCGGAATTTGCGATTATCATTCCCTCACGTGTGCAGAGGAACACATCGGCAGGCACGCCGAAATAACTGGCGGAAATCATATCCTGCAGATAATTTTCAGCAAAATACAACCCCAAAAACATTCCGGCAATTTCCTCGCCCTCGTATACAGGCGCATAAAAGACCATCATCGGTTTCCCTGTATGCCTGGATTCTTCCACAACCTCCAAACCGCTCTCGCCCCGCATTCCGCGTATAAAATAATCCCGGTCCGAGCTGTCGTTCGTCTCCCCGTCAGAGGCAAGATTGACACCGTTTTTATCCGTAAAACGAAACGCATCAAAGGTCGTATTGTCCTCAAGCTGCTTTAATACCTGTGAATTGATTTTCGAACCGTTTCCGCCTGTACTCACCAAAAAAGCATTATTCTGAATGCGCTGAAGCGCGTTGTCAAATTCACTCTCAATACGCCCGACAGTCTGCCTTGCGGAATCCTCCGCATAAATTCTGTTCTGTTCCTGAATACGCACTCTGTTTATCATAGTGTAAATATGAAATAAAACAAGTACAACAATCAGGAAAAAAGCTGCATAAACAATCGGCTGCCATGTTTTCTTATGCTGTTTCATCAAATTCGGCGCAATTGGCTTAGAACGCGCCATGCCCCCTCTCTTTTCGAAAATAGGTACCTTACTATTATATTCATCATCATCCTGTTACGGATTTGAATCACACACAATTTCAGGAAAATTATAGCATAAAATACATATGGTTATCAAGCGTTACTCATTCTTCTTATGAGCCTGGCTTTGCAGTGACAAAAAACGCAGCAATATATGATGCAGGGTTTTAGTGTATGTACAAACCGGAAGTCTCCTCTATTCGAAACGCCTATGAAAAAGAAATGGACCGATTAACAGAATTGGCAGTGAAATGGGGGCTATTTCCTGAACTTATATCACATCGCACATTTCATATAATATTTTTAATATGTCCTGTATCCTACTGGTCTGCTTAGGTTCCAGTTTCTCCAGCATACAAATAATTTTTTCGTTACCGCGGCTTTCTATATCCTCCCCAAGCATAATGTAATCGCTGCTTACAGACAGCGCATTTGATATTTTATACAAGGTTTTTGCCGAAAATCCTTTTTTGCCTTTTTCTATTTCATATAAAAATTTTGCCGAAATATTTATTTTTTCCGCCAAAATTTCTCTAGTGTAATTATGAATTTCCCTCAGTTCCCTGATCCTTTCTCCTATTTCTTTATTCAACATTTTATCCCTCCAAGCATTAAAATTCTACATCTTATCAGTATAAGCAAGAATTTATTATTTAATCTTGTAAAATAATTATAATTCGAAATTTGTCATATTTTTTATATTTTGCCAAATACTCAAATTTATTAAATGAATTTAAAATAACGAACCAAATATCAAAAATCAACCCAAAATATAAACTCACTGTTTTACTATTCAGCTTTAAAATAACCACATTTGGTCAAAAACCGACTAATTGCCGTCATATCAAGTATCATATTATGCAGAATAAGATTGGAGGAATCACTTGATGAACATCAAACAGTATCTTAAAGAAAAATATCAATTAAGCAATTATCAGATTGCTCAAATAGAATTTTTCTTCAAGAATCTTTTATCTGAATTGAGCAAAATGCTCATTATGGGGATAATGTTCCATAGACATTTAAAAATATACTTTTTTTTATTATTTATGATGTGCTTATTGAGAAGTGTTTCTGGCGGAATCCATTTTTATACTTACAAAAGCTGTTTAATTGCATCCACAGTATATATGGGAACCGTAATTACAGTACTTCCCCACATAACGATTCCTCGGTTTGTACAGTTATTTTTACTTCTTGCATGTATTTTTATATGTTATTCAACTGCTCCCGTATTATCCAAATACCGAACGCAGTTTTCTGAGAAAAGCCTGTATTATTGCCGTAACATTACCTGCCTCATAATATTTATATATACTTTATTGATGTATATAATCCCTGAAAATCCTTATACCTTAGCAGGATTTTGGATGATTATATTACATTCGCTTCAATTGATTGTTGCGAAAATACAAAAGAAAGGAGAATATGCAGAATGTTAGCACGGTTATTGAGCGGAATAGCTACATATTCATGGGTTATTGAGACTTCGATTCCCAGTATCATTTTATTAGGCGAATATCCTTATCCCTCTAAAGAAGATTACGAATAGCAAAAGAAAGAATACACTAAAAAAGCGGGTAATTACAGCTTATCCGCTTTTTTAATTCCTATTGAAAATTCAATCCAATTTTCTCCTTCCCATACAGCATTTCTACATGCAAGATCTACATTGCACTCCTTACACAATTTTTTTATATTATACAGTCCGAGTCCCCGTTCTTTGCCTTTCCCGCTGTTTCCAAGCAAAAACCATGATTCTATTTCCGCATAACTTACATACGGATAAGGATTTAAAACTTTAAACCAGTAATCATTTTCTTCCTCATGAAACAGAAATCTCATTCTTTTATTTTCCATTATGTCAGCCTGTGCTTCTGCCGCATTATCAATTAATATGCCAAGCATTTCAATAAGATGGTAAACCGCAATTACATCGTCTGCAAAACATCCCCGCGCCTCATATATTGTAATTACGCCGTAATTTTCTAATTCACAAAATTTACGGTATAAAAAACCTGAGACAACACGGTTGCCTAAAAATAAAAGCTTATTATATTTATTTGCTTCACACACCGCGTTATAATAATCTTCCTGCTCTTTTTCCAATTCTTTTGGCAGTTTCATTGACTGCAGCGCTGTTATATGATTCTTAAAGCCATGCTCGCGCAGCCTTACAGCTGTCAGAAGATCATCATATTCTTCCTGCATACTTTTCGTTACAGACAATTCATTTTTTACATGTTCTTTCTCTTCCTTTACCGCATCCCATTTATTAAGCAGCATGACCAAAGCTACAGCCATAGGCACTGCAAACACAAACGATGTAACATTCAACTGTTTTTCAAATTTTCCCTCAATCACTATCATTAACACCATGATTATGACTATGCAGAACACCGCGTTTATAAACTTGTCCCTTTTCCTAAACATTATCCGCAGTCTATGCAGCTTAATTACAGGCAAAAGCCATAGGACACTTACGGTCTGCAGCAGACCTGCGGTCAGCATTCTTAACTCCTGATTTTTCGGGAAAATCAAACTGGCAAGTATAACAAATGCAAACTGCAGCACAGTCAGCACAATCAGCATTAATAAGACACTATTTATCGAGCCGACAAGCGAATCCTGAAACCTACGAATACAGTAAACTACAATAAACACATAGATGCACATTGTAAACAGATTATTCAGTCCAAAATAAACAACCGCTTCCGTTACTCCCAAGGACAGTAAACAGAGCGCAATCGTTTCCATGTCAAGCTTTACCTTTTTATCATATATTCCGTGAATGCACAATATTATGGCAAAAACCTCCAGCAGCAATGTCACACGACGAAGCATTTACGCAAAATCTCCTTATCCTATATTTGCTGCCTAACTCATCCCGGCAAATTTTTATTACCGGCTCAAATAATATTTTCGGCAGCCTCTTTGATATTCTTTTTAAACCGTATACCAATATCTACGTATCCATGCCCATCTTTTAATTGGATTCTTCTATTAGGAATGTCTATATTCTGAATAAATCTCTTATTTATAACCGCGCTTCGGCTGCACTGGATAAAATCGCTGCTGTCTATATCATCCAACAGCTTTTTTAACGTAATGTATGGAATATTTAAGGTATCTCCTTGCCTTGTATGTATATGGATAATATGTTTAACACTTTCCGCATATATGACATCTTCCCGTTCAACAGCTAAAATAATGCCATCTTTTCTAAAATATAACGTTTTTGCCCTATTACAGGTTTGCGGAAACCGCAGACATTGCTCCGCCAGCTGCTTCAATTGGTCATCATCAAAAGGCTTTTCTATAAATCTGTAACAATGCAACTTTTCATAAGTATACAATTTAGCATCTTCCAATGATGTAACAAAAATTATGGGTACAAATCTATAATGATTCATTTTTCTTATGTTTTCTACAAAATTTAATCCCGACACATCCCCCGGTCTACTATCTAATATAATATCGATAATGAACAAGTCAATTAATTTTTCACTCGCACATTGGTATGCGTCTTTCACATTATCAAATGGATACACAGTTACTTTTGCGTCAATTTCCCGAACAATATCCGCAAGATGAATTAATATCAACCGGTTATCTTCTAAAACAAGTATTTTTTTCATATTACTCTGATCACCATTACTTACTTTATTTTATGAATATTTTTTAGAATATTCAATATACTTTCCCTGTAATCAATATCAATTGCATCCAAAATTGTGGCAATTTCACTTATCATGCCTGCTTTATCTTCCAAGAGAACTGTCGGCGGAATATAAAACAAATCATATAATCGCCAAAGCAATTCGCTGTCCGGCAGGCATCTGCCTTTCTCCAAATCCCGAAATTTTTTAATATCAACTCCCATTTCCTCTGCCATTTTCTTTTGTCTGCAATTCATGGTATGTCTTAATATGAGAAAAATATTTTGAGAATTATCATTTTGCATGATTAGT
>CAMWNY010000014.1 GCA_947175775.1 uncultured Lachnospiraceae bacterium
AGCATGTCATCCGACATTTTCTTTGTTTCCAAAATCATGTTTTGGATATTTCCGTGCAGCCACGGCTGATTTGCAATGCGCTCCGCATTACTGACGTTCCCCTTAGCAATGTCCCTCAGCTCGGATGCCGTTGCCTCAACATGCTGCCCTAACTGTATCATCTGCTCCGCCGCCTCTGCCGAATTGTGCTTTACGGCAAGCGCTACGTGCAGCACTTCCTCCAAAAGCTGTCCGCTTTTTTCCTTTTCCTCATTAATGCTTGCAATCTTTGCCGCGTTATTATCATTCGATATGCGGGTCGTTCCGCACAGCACGATCATATAAACAATTACAGACGCTCCCTGAAGCAAAAGCGACGTGCTGTTCAGCGGCGCTTTGGAATGCGTATGGCCAAGTATCGCAACCACATAAATCATATCCACAATATTAATCAGTCCGAATACAACAGACATACGCAGAATTAATTTATAATCATAATAGAGGATGTATAACACGGTCATTGGAAAGACCATGATAAACACTAAATCATTCTGCGCACCGAGCACGGCAAGCCCATAAACAAACATGTATCCTACAATCGAAACATGCTTAAAAATCTGGCTGTCACGCCTGCGCAGATAAACCGTATAGCAGGCAATCATGGAAATCAGCACGGTCAGCTCCACAGACATCATAAATATAAATCCGATATTTCCCTGTTTGTAGTCGCTAATATACCCTGCAAAAAGAAACATATCAATAATGGTAACTATCGTGAGTATAAATTTATTGACTCTCTTTTCCCTTGCAAAATCCCCTTCAAACATATGCTCCTCCGTCTTTTGTATTTTTTTTTTAACACTCATATCGTACCATACTTTTGTATATAAAATCAACTAAAAAACATCCTTTGGACACGACATGCAAAAATATAAGATATTCGCCTCAATCGCCTCATAAAATCCTGATTGGAAAAATCGCCACTCCTTCACAAGTGACGATTTCCAAAACCATTTTATAACTCAATTCCCAATCCAACCATACTCTTTACGGCAATCTAAAATAAAATCCACATACACCGTATCGTCCTGAATTTGATAAAGTACTTTTTATTTTCCGCCATATATTATGCCTCTGCAATGATGTCATCAAGATAATCATTCAACTCATCAAGAGTGCACCCTGTTCTTCCTGCAATTCGGTCTTCCTCAACAGCAAGCAGTTCTTCCCTAAGCCGCAGCATCTTTTCCCGCTTTTCATATGTTTCAATATCCATGACAACCAAATCACCCTCACCGTTTTTTGTAAGGAAAATCGGTTCCTGGGTCTTTCTGCACAATTCGGCAATCTCATTATAGTTTTGACGAATTGCGGCTGACGGACGAATATTCATAGTCCATACCTCCCTACTACTGTTTTCAGATAGTAATATTCTAACCATATTAGACTTATTTGATAATACAAAGTCAACATACACGACTTAGCTCTCCACCGTCTATCCAATCGAAAGCATGCTGCAATATTTGATACTGTCCAATCCTACGGCGCAATTTCCAGCGCAAGCTCCGCCCCTGGTAATATCAAATCAGGATTGTCGCCGATAACCGCTCTGTTTCTGTCATATAAAATCCTATATTTCCTGCCGTCACCCAAATACTTCTTGGCAATTCCCCACAAAGAATCCCCCGCCTGCACGACAACCGTATCCGTCGCTCCCATACTGCCAGCGTCCAGCTGCCCTGCCAAATTCTCATTCAGATGCTCGGATAGCTCACGTTCAGACATACGACCGAACATTTTTTTGCCATTGTCCCAAATCCAGTACGACGGCGGATCATACCAATAATAGGTATACGAAAACTGGTCGTCCGCATTGCTTTCCGACACAACCGCATGATCCGGATACACAATATGCATATCCAAAAATCCGTCTTTGTCCAAATCCTCAAAGCGAAGTGTGTCAACAGTATCAACGCACATCATTACCTCAGCGTTTTGCAGCACTTTGCCGCTCTCCGCCTCCGATACCTCCATCGCATACAGATAGTCCGCTGCGCCAATATCGGGAAGATAGCAGTCCGCCGCATTGTTTTGCAGCGTAAAACAGATTTTAATTTCAGGGCTTTCTTCAGACAAGGAAAGGGTATACTCTGCCTGTTCCAAAATACCGCACGGCGTCTTACCGGGAAAATGCGACCAGCGGTCATCCGTTCCCACGGTCTGCGTATAAATCCGGTGCGGATTTTCAAGCGTTGTCACGCGTTTATCATGATCACGCCAGTAAAAAAGTTCATCATCCATTCCCCACATGCACTCGTCCGGGGCTTCCTCTAAAATACCGGTATAATAAAAATACCGGATTGGCAGCTTTAATTCTTCACTGTCACTGATTTGATTCTCCAAGCACTCAAGAACATAAAGGAAATCATCTTTAATGTAAACAGTCCATCGCCCCAAGGCGGTTCCATTATTATACTCCCGAAGCGTACAGACACGCCCTGTTTCATTTACGAAAGCCATAATTTCATGGTGATTCTCTAAATTTCCGCCCCATGCCTCCTGCACGCCATGCCAAATATCCAAATCATAAATGCCCTCTGTCCTGATTTTCAGAAAAAGCCAGTAATCCGCAGGGGTTGTATTCTCCTGCAACGCAAAGTGATCCTTTTCATATATATACTGCGCTACAACGTCCTCCCTGCATTCAGGTAAGCTGCCTTCCCCAAATGTCCAGTCAAATTCCGCCTTATCCTCCCCTACGGCAATCTTAGCCATCACATAATCCTGTTCCTGTGAATTATTTAACAAAAAATGCGTAAAGCTCTCGCGCTCAGAATACGCCGTCATCTCTCCCCATGAATTCTTAGTTGTCCTTTGCTCCGAGCCAAATACAACCGTCTTATGCGTCTCTTCCTGTCTTGTCAAAACAACCGTCTCCTGTGTATCGTCCCGTTTTGTCAGCGCAATCGCAAAAATGACCGCTGCCATAAAAATAACTGCTGTCAATACAACTCCAATTCCTCTATAAATTGATTTATTTTTTTCCTGATTCTCAAACACGCCGTTACCTCCCTTCTGCCGTTTGTTCCGTTTTCCTGCGTCGGTACGTGTTCGGACTCATTTGGTAATGCTGTCTGAATTTCCTGCAAAAATATCCGGCGCTTGTAAAACCCGTTTCTTCCGCGATAACGGAAACGGATTTTTGCGTCGTGTAAAGCTGCTCGGCAGCCTGTGCCAGCCGGTATTGAATGAGGTATGCAACCGGAGAATTCTGAATACCCGACTGGAAAATATGCAGCGCACCACTTTTGCTGATGGACGCGGAGTCCGCAATCATCTCAAGGGTGATTTCCTCCGTGTAATGGTCATGAATGTATTGCATCATTGTCTGCAGTCTTGCCTGTTTGTGATTAAAACGGCGAAGGTTTTCACAACCGGAAGTTACGTCTAATTCGTACCATAATATCTCCCAAATCTGCAAAAGATGCCGTATGGTCCCTAACTCATTATTTTTTCCTGTTTCCTGCAGCGCAAAAATTTGTTGCAGATGTTGCAAAATATCATTTTGCCACGCAACATGCGGTGCAAAAATCTGATAAGGAACGGCTGCATTGATAACAGGGCTGATAAAGTTTTCAAAAATAAGGCTTTTTTCAGACGCTAACAGGGTTGGTGAAAAAACAATATTGGGGATAAACGTACTGCTTTGCGCCTCAAAACGGTGAAGAATGCCGCTGTTGATAAAGATACCGCAGCCTTCCTTCAGTTCTATTCTGTCTGTCCCTACAAGGCAAATCGCGGTGCCTTGGGCAACATACACGAACTCCAGTTCATAATGCCAGTGCCAGTCTATCCGGTGAAAATCAAACTGCCAAATATCTTCCTGATAGTATGCAAAGGGATAGCTGCTGTCCCCATGCCGGACGGTTTCCCGCAGTGTTTCATCGGTGGTAATTTTATAGTAGTCCATAGAAATCTCCCATTCTTACCAAAATCTGCAAATTCTTGACAGAAAAAGCATAAGCAAAACAAGGATTTGCGAGTCCGGTATTTTGCGATATTGTATCATAAATAGACGATTATGTGCAATGACTTGCCGCATATTATGCAATATAATCTCATTTGAGAAAAAGGGTATGTTTTGCAGCCCAAGCTTACAGATTTTGAGAGGAGCATTGTTAAAAATGAAAAACCACTATAACAAAACAATCACCGCCTGTTTCATAGGCTATATCGTACAAGCGATAATCAACAACTTCACACCGCTGCTGTTCTTGTTTTTCCAGCGAAATTACCATATTCCGCTTTCCCAAATCACGCTGCTGGTGACATTCAATTTTGGAATACAGCTATTGGTTGACCTTATTTCCGTCGGATTTGTCGACAAAATAGGATACCGTGTATCCATGATTGCGGCGCACGGTTTATCAGCGGCAGGCTTGCTTTTGCTCACGGTTTTGCCTGATATTCTGCCGTCTGCGTTTGCCGGAATTTTGATTGCCGTCATGATTTACGCCATTGGCGGAGGGCTTTTGGAAGTGCTTGTGAGTCCGGTTGTGGAGGCATGTCCTTCCGACAATAAAGAAAGCGCAATGAGTATGCTGCATTCCTTTTACTGTTGGGGACACGCGGGGGTTGTACTGCTTTCGACATTGTTTTTCCATATTGCCGGCATTGAAAACTGGAAACTGCTGGCAGTTCTTTGGGCGCTTATTCCGATTGGAAATGCGGCTGCCTTTGCCAAAGTTCCGATTGCGCCGTTGATTGCGGACGGTGGGACCGGACTGGAATTAAAAGAGTTGTTCCGTATCAAAATATTTTGGATTTTACTGATTATGATGATATGTGCAGGAGCAAGTGAGCAGGCGGTAAGCCAGTGGGCATCGACTTTTGCGGAAAAGGGACTTGGGATTTCCAAGACCGCAGGCGACTTGGCAGGACCGATGGCATTTGCCGTTTTGATGGGTGCATCCCGATTGTTTTATGGGAAATACGGTGACCGGATTAATTTGGAACGTTTTATGGTTTATAGCAGTTGTTTGTGTATTTTGTCTTACTTGGGAATTTCACTTTTCCCAATGCCGCAGCTTAGCCTGATTGCCTGCGCCGTCTGCGGACTGTCCGTCGGGATTATGTGGCCGGGAACGTTCAGCAAAGCGTCTGCGGCTTTGCCAAAAGGCGGAACGGCAATGTTTGCGCTGCTTGCGTTAGGCGGAGACATTGGCTGTTCGGGAGGACCTACGCTTGTCGGAATGGTATCGGGGGCGTTGGGTGATAACCTGAAGCTGGGCGTTTTGGCAGGAATTGTGTTTCCGGTGCTGCTGCTGATTGGAATTGTTCTTTGCAGGAAAGTAAAAAGGGGATCTCCAAACTAATGGATTTCCCCTGCATTCTTCTCCTCAAGGCACTTAACCGCATGATACGCAAATTCATTAAACGGCGTTTCCACTCCGAGTTCTTTCCCCATGCGAATCAGCGTTCCTGAAAACATGTCAATCTCTGTCGGACGCTTCGCGTCCAAGTCCTGCAGCGTGGAAAAACGGCTGTCCGGTGCAATCGCCGTATTGTTTCCGGCGGGATTATTCTCGTTTTTGATATCAATTCCTTTTTTCGCCGCGACTGCTGCCACTTCGTCCCGCAGCCTGTCGCTGATATATGCCAAATGCGCGCTGTCCGTGTATGCCCCGAAACCGCAGTTGATAATTGCCTGCGGAATGTTTTTACTGATGTTGAGCGCATACTTGTACCAAATGTCCTGCTCAATATTGCGGCTGATATGGAATCGAATATCTGTTCCATTCAGCAACGTTTCCAATGCATGAACACGCTCTGTCCGCTCCCCGTTCGTTTCCCCGAAAAACAGCCCGAGTGTCACGGCAGGATTGTATTTTATTTCATTGCCCACTCTCTGCGATGCAATCTTCATGAACGAATAAAGCAGATGCTCCATTCCAATCCGCTCACCGATTACCGCCTCACTGTCAACCCCGTTTAACGGGCTGATGACAAGTGTGTGAGGGGCTACGATTTGTTCAATGCCTGGCAGGCACTCCTGCAGCGAACCGTATTTTACCGCGACGATTAACAAGTCCGCTCCCGCCGCCTCCTGCGCAGTCTTCACATTGAGCGCGTATCGTTTCCCATTAATTACAATCCCGTTTTCGGAAAGCCTCTCCTTTCGTTCCCCCTCTGCAATAACCCACAAATCCACATCTGATTTTTTCGATAATCCTGCAATAAAATAGCTTCCAATCGCCCCTGCGCCGATAAGCGCTATCGTTTTTAATTCCATACAAATCAACCCTTTCGTTAGTCCTCTTCTCCCGTAAAATGCATTCCCCAGCTTTTCCGAATATCGTACAACAGTTTGCCAATCGCCATGCTATCCTCGGGCGTATAACAATCGCTCGCCGTCTTTTTTGCGCGCACGCATCTTGTAACCTCACGGATTTGATATTCAAAGCCGTTAATATCCTCCGGGTATTCCAGCACGGTTTCCTCCTGGTTTTCCAAGCGGACAGTCATGCTCTGTGCATGTTGAAAGTCCTTTAAAAATACCGTTCCCTTCGTTCCGATAACGGTTGCATTGCGCTCCAGTTCTTCGCCGATTGTCTGAACCGATTCCGCAACAGAACCGTCCGTATAATCAAACAAAAGTTTACTGTATGCATCCGTTCCGTATTCGCTCATACGCACCTGCGACGTAAACGTTTTCGGCATCTCCTGTTTTAAAAGATACAGAAAAGCCAAATTGTAGATGCCAATATCGAGGAGCGCGCCTCCGCCAAGTGAGGAATCAAACTTTCTCTCGCGTCTTGCGCCCGCCGCCACAAAGCCATACTGACATGTTATCTGACGGATTTCGCCAAGCGTTCCTTCTTTCAATAAATCGCGCAGCTTTCCATAGAGCGGCAAAAACCACGTCCAAAGCGCCTCCATCAAAAACAGCCCCTTTTGCGACGCCATATCATACAGCTCCTGCGCCTGCCGCACATTGATTGTAAACGGCTTTTCACACAAAACATGCTTTCCGTGCGAAAGGCAAAGCATACAGTTCTCATAGTGCATACTGTTTGGCGTCGCCACATAAACCGCCTCGACATCCGGGTCCTGTGCCAACTCCTCGTAAGAACCGTATGCCTTTGAAATATGATATTTTTGTGCAAACGTCTCCGCGCTCTGCAAGCGTCTTGAGCCGACTGCCACAAGTGTCTCCCCCTCGTTTTCCATCGCAAGAATCGTTGACGCAAATTTTCCCGCAATATTTCCTGTCGCCAAAATTCCCCACCGCATCTGTCATGACCTCCTCATTTTTCTTGTTATCCCCATTATATAACAAAACGAATCGAAAAGCATCACTTTGCCGCCATATTTCTACCGCTCCCTGTCGCATCCTCACCGATACACCAGCCGATAATAGCTCCCTGACGTAACCCGGAATACGATAAAGTAAATCACCGCAAACACTGCCGCCGTCGCAATCAGACAGCCGACAAACAACGGTACATTTGCCAGTCCGAAAATCTGCATCATCAGCTTTAACATCGGAAACGCCATCGCAAGATGAACGACCGCAACCGTAATCGGAAGGAAAAACACCATGCGCATCTGTGTGCGGATTGCGGATTTTACCATGTCGCGGCTCATGCCGACTTTTGTCATAATCGCAAAACGCTCCCTGTCCTCAAACCCTTCGGAAATCTGCTTGTAATAAATAATCAGCACCGTTATCATCAAAAACATGCTGCCAAGAAACAGTCCGAGAAACAAAAATCCGCCGTTCATTTCCAAATAGATTTCCTGCTGCTCCACCCTTGAAGTAATCCATCCCGTCGCAAATCCCAACTGTGCTTTGCAATCTTCCACCATTCCTCGAAACGCGGATACAAATGCCTTTCGCTCCGCCTGCGTTCCGTCTGTTTCGATACCGATATGGTACTGTACCTGATCCTGAACGCAAAACCGATTAAGCGCGTCATCATCCGCCACAATGACATAAAGCACGTTTGTACTTCCCAAAAAATCCGTCATCTCTCCGTCAGGAGCGTCGTCGGGAAACACTGCCTGCCCCTCCACGGTATAGTTCTGCCCGAAAATTGTTATCGTATCCCATAAAAAATCCGTCAGGGACGCAACCAGCACACCGCCCTGCTCCAGCTCGTCAATCGGTTCTCCCACATACAGTTCATAGTCCTCTTTCGTCATAACATAGAGCATTCCCATATCCGAAAAACCATAAGATGCGTTTTTATCATAACGCTCCACAGCATTTGCCTCATTGTGTGTTACAACCACCGCATCCGTATAATATGACACATGTGTCATTTTTCTCCCCTGTTCTTCTGCCACAGACGCAATCTGTTCCCGAAGATATTCCTGCGCCGCGTCATCCGGCACACTGTCAAAATAAAGGGTCGCATTAATCTCTCTCGGAAAATTGTTCTGCAAAGAAGCCTCCGTGCCCGCATACAGACACACCGTCGTCGAAATCATCACAAGCACCATTGTCGAGAGAATACAGATATTCGCAAGCCCGGTTGCATTGCGCTTCATACGGTAAATCATACCTGAAACCGTGATAAAATGTGCCGTCTGATAATAATATTTCTTATTCTTTTTCAGAAGCTTTAAAACGACAATGCTCACCGAAATAAAAAGCGCATACGTTCCGGCTATCACTAAAAGAACCGCCACAAAAAACATATTGACTGCCTCAATCACGCCATAAACCGTCAACGCAAGATAGTATCCCGTCACAATGCACCCTACACCTAATCCGGCAAACAGCCAGTTTGCCTTCGGCTCACGCTCCCCTGCATACGTTCCGTGCAGCAACGCAATCGGATTGGCAAGTTTTACCTGAAAAAAGTTGTAACAAAGCATCACAAGATATAAAATACCGAAAAGTTCTATTGTCTGCAAACACCCCCATCCCGAAACGGAAAACGGAATACTTTCTGCCAGTCCTGTCAGATGATAGAGAAACATTGCAACAAGCTTGTGAAATAAAATCCCAAACACCAGCCCGCCGCCGACCGAAACTCCATACAAAATCACCGCTTCCCACGCCATCACCTTCGCAATGTGTTTTTTCTCCATGCCGAGAATATTATAAACCCCAAGCTCTTTCTTCCGCCGTTTCATGACAAAACTATTCGTGTAAAACAGAAAAATACAAGTACACAGTCCGACGATGATAACACCCAAAAACAGCACGATTTTCAGCGTTCCATATCCGCGCATTGCGTCAATTCCTTTGTTCCCCTGAATGGCACGCATGATATAAAACATCATTGCGGATACCACTCCCACCAGTATATATGGCAGGTAAAACTGCCTGTTGTTTTTCAGATTTGTCATGGCAAGTCTGCAATATAACGTATTCATACCACATCACCCCTTTGTTTTTTGTGACAGCACCGTAAGCGTGTCCGATATTTTTACATAAAGCTGCTCGTTTGTTAAATTTCCGCGATACAACTGGTGGAATACTTCGCCGTCCTTTATAAACAGAATACGGTTGGCATGGCTTGCCGCATTGATACTGTGCGTCACCATAAGAATTGTCTGCCCGTCACCGTTAATCTCACGAAACACCTTTAACAATCCTGCTGCCGCCTTCGAATCAAGCGCCCCTGTCGGCTCGTCTGCAAGAATCAACTGCGGTTTTGTGATAATTGCCCGCGCCACCGCCGCCCGCTGTTTTTGCCCGCCTGAAACCTCGTATGGGTATTTTGCCAACAGCTCCGTAATTCCAAGCCGCTCTGCAATCGGCTCCAAACGCTCCTCCATTTCTGAAACTGCTTTTTTCTGAAGTACCAACGGCAGCAAAATATTGTCCTTTAAGGAGAAGTTGTCCAACAGGTTAAAATCTTGAAAGACAAATCCAAGATTATCGCGCCGAAACGCCGACAGCTCTTTTTCCCGAATCATTGTTAAACTTTTACCATTCAGCAGCACCTCGCCGCCCGTCGGCTTATCAAGCGACGCCAAAATGTTTAACAGCGTCGTCTTCCCCGAACCGGACTCGCCCATAATCGCCGCATACTCTCCCTCCTCAACGGAAAAATTCATATCGGAAAGCGCCTGTACTTTTGCACTTCCAAAACGCGTTGTATAAATTTTGCTAATATTTCTGACCTCTAAAATTGACATCCTCTCTACCTCTCTCATATCTTTTTTCTAACCTTGAACACAGCTACTGCTCTTTTTTATATAATAGATTAGGGTGTCAAAAGGTCCATTTTCATTGCAGAGATAATTTTTTAAAGATTGTGCCACAATATCTTGAGGCAATGCGGCGCATCGTTGATAGATATTGTGGTGCAAGATTGAGGAAATTAGCCTGCAAGGGAAATTCAGACCTTTTGACACCCTAATCATAATAACAAAAAAGGAAAACGCAAGCCATTTTTTAAGCTTACATTTTCCTTTTATATCTTACACTTATGTAAGATTGGATGATTTTCGCCGCAGCTGTCAGCCTTTTGCAATCACAATTTCCACCTGCGTCCCCGTGCCCTCTTCTGACGCCACCAAAAGCCTGTGCCCAAGCTTATCCAGTATCGCCTTGCACAGATAAAGCCCAATCCCTGTCGAATACCGGTCCGCATGCCCGTTGTAACCCGTATAACCCATTTCACAGACGCGCGGCAAATCCTCCGCACGAATGCCAATCCCCGTATCTTCTATAATAATGTGAACACTCTGCGCGTCCTCAACTGCACAAAACACCCGAACCGTAACACTGCCCTCTCTTGTATATTTCACCGCATTTGACAAGAGCTGGTCCAAAACAAACCCCAGCCACTTCCTGTCCGTCACTGCCGCAATCTCCTGCGGCTCATAACATAACCGCAACCTTTTATGGATAAACTGCTTTGCATATTTACGGACAGAGCGCTTAATAACCTCATCCAAAACCACGCGCTCAAGTACAAAATCGTTTGACTCCGCGCCAAGGCGCGTATACTGCAATGCCATATCCGCATACTGTTCAATCCGAAAAAGCTCCTGCTGCTTCTGCTGTTCTTTTCTGACACGCGTGTCATTTTCTTCCGTCTCATCCGCTGTCTCAAAGCAGGTCTCCAAATCCTCGTCAATCAACAGCTTTAACGCCGCAATCGGCGTCTTAATCTGATGCACCCACATTGAATAATACGCCGACCTATCCTGCTGCCGGTTGCGCATCTCGTTGCGCAGCCTGTCCTTCTCCTGCGCAAGAGCCCTAATACAGTCCTGATACTGCTCCTCATACAAATACTCCGGCGCTTTCATTTCATTTGACAGCACCGTAATATTCTCCCGCATCTGCTCCAACTTACAAAGGCTCTCCCAATGTCTTCCATATCCCGTAAACACCACCACTGCCGTCACGAATGCACACAAAGCCAAACCGTAGCCAATCTCCGCTGCAGGCACTCCGTTAAAAAACATTGTCCCCGCCATCATCGCCGCAATACATAAAATCACCGCCAGCCAGCCAATGCGCTCCCCGATATACCGTTTCAAATACTTAATCCCTTTCTTATCCAACCCTGTACCCGATTCCTTTCTTTGTCTGTATAAAGTCCGCAAGTCCCAAACTCTCAAGCCTTTTGCGCAGACGGTTTACATTCACCGACAGCGTATTCTCATCCACATAACTGTCATTTTCCCAAAGCTTTGTCATCAGGGTATCCCGCGAAACCACCTTTTCTTTATTTTCCATAAGCACCTGCAAAATCCGCAGCTCGTTTCTTGTAAGCTCCAGCTTACCGCCTGCGTACAGAAACGTTGCCTCCGTGAGATTCAGCATCGCTCCCCTGTGCTCCAAAACAATGCTTTGGCTCACAAAATCATAACTCCTGCGCAGCATTGCCTGTATCTTCACTGTCAGAACATCCAAGTCAAACGGCTTCGCAATGAAATCGTCACCGCCCATGTTCACCGCCATGACAATATTCATATTGTCCGCCGCCGAGGACAAAAAAATTATCGGCACTTTGGAAACCTTCCGGATTTCACTGCACCAATGGTATCCGTTATAAAACGGCAGCTTTATGTCCATCAGCACAAGCTGCGGCGCGGCACTTGCATACTCCGGCATAATATTTGCAAAATCATTCACACAGACAACCTCATAATCCCAACGCTCCAAATGGCGTTTTACACTGCCTGCTATCATTTCATCATCTTCCACGATTAAAATTCTGTACATTTTCAACCTGTTCTCCCCATAATCCATTCTGACTTACACATTAAGAGCGACCGCTATATCCTTTTTCAGTGATATACCGGCCGCCCTAATTCATTTCAATATCCAATTTTTTCCTCTTTCTCGGCATTTTCTTTTCTCTTTTTTTCTTCTTCCTTGTACCACCTTTTTTTATTTGCCGAATTTTTTATGGTACTCTTTTTTCTTCCGGTTTTTGCGTCCTCTTTGTTTTCCTTTAATCCGATTACTCTGTCTGAAATATACTCTTAATCTTCTCCTATGTGTACAATCCTCTTAAATACACATTCTCTCATTCTCATATTCGTTAAGGATTTTCATTTTCATCAGATTAAGGTTTGTGTGCCATCCAATGGACTCATCTCCTTTCTTAAGCATACCCTTTATCGCTATTGTTTACGGTGTCCGAAAATATATAGGATAAAGCTGAAAGATTAATAGTATCTTTTATGCTTTTCTCTGCTCTCTTTGTGATTGTAGAATAACACTATTTTCAGGAACTTTCAAGAGGTTTTGGAAAATTTTCTCAATACTGTCATTTTGCATAGTTCTTGTCGTTATTTTGTACAGTATTTTCTGAATTTTCTGACGATAATCCTTTGCTTCGCAGCCGCTGAGAGCCTCCTCCGGAATGCTGCGGCAGACATTAATATAACATTCTAAAAGAAACTGCCTAGCCTGTTTGCTAGTAAACAAACTAGGCAGTTTTTATTTTCAAACCCTATACCCGTTCCAAAACCTTCGCAACCGCGCCGACGCCCTCTATCATCTCGCCAAACAGCGCTGTCACCTTCTCGCCAAGCACGTTCTGCGTCAAATCCACGCCGAAAATATCCGCACGTTTCAAAATCGGCGCTGCCACTGCCTTCACATCGCAAGGCTCACCAAGCTTCACATCGGCAAGCATCGGCGTCAGCGTCTCCAGCAGCGGGTCAGGACTTGGCGTAAACGCCTTCCCGTTATCATCAACCCCCATCAGATACCGCAGCCACCCCGCAAATACCATCGGAATGCCCTCCAGTGTGTTCACATCCAAATCCTCTGATGCCATATACGCCTTAATCGTCTCGCCAAACCGGATGGATAATTTTTGAGACGTATCTGTCGCAATGCGCTGTGGCGTGTCAGGCATAAACGGATTGGGAATACGCATTTGGAGCACCTCGTCGATAAACTGTTTCGGCTCCAAAATTCCAGGATTGACAACCACCGGTAATCCCTCCTGATACCCGATACGCTCCACCAGTTTCTTCAAGGCAGGATTTTTCATTTCTTCAGAAATCAGCTCATACCCAAGCAGACACCCAAATACCGCAAGCGTCGTGTGCAGCGGATTAAGACAGGTACATACCTTCATCTTCTCCACCTTATCCACCGTTTCCCGCGCGGTAAACATCACGCCCGTTTCTTCCAAAGCAGGTCTGCCGTTGGGGAACGCGTCCTCAATTACAAGATACTGGCACTCCTCCGCATTCACAAACGGCGCAACCCATGTATTCTTGCTCGTCACTGCCTTTTCCAGCCCCTCAATATTATCCGCCTCCAAAATCGCCTCTACCTTCGGGTCGGGACGCGGCGTAATCTTGTCAATCATGCTCCAAGGGAACGTCAGTTTGGAGGTATCGTTTACATACTCCAAGAAAGCAGCCTCCGCCGTACCTGCCTTTACCCAAGCTTCCGCAAACGCAGTCACCGCCGCTTTCAGCTTATCGCCGTTGTGCGAACAATTATCCATACTCACAAGCGCGAGCGCAAGCTGTCCCTTAAGATACCGCTCATACACCAATGCACAAACCTTACCCAAATAGCTCTCCGGTTTTGCGGGTCCGTTCTCCAAATCCCGTGCAACCGCGGGCAGCGTATCACCCTTGCCGTCCACAAGACTATAGCCTTTTTCCGTAATCGTAAAGCTTGCCATTTTCAGCGACGGCGCGGCAAAAATCTCCTTTAAACGGGAAAACTCTTCGTCATTTTCACTGTCCAAAATCAGCGACTCCACGATACTCCCAATCACCGTTTTCTCTACTTCGCCGTTGCCCTTTAATGTCACAAGAATGCTGTAATCGTCATGCGGGCGGTACATCTTTTCAATAATTTCATAGTCAAAACCTTCCGCCACGATTAATCCCGTGTCGCTCTTTCCCTCTTCCATCAGCTGCTGCATCAGGTTCGCCTGATACGCACGGAAAATGTTGCCCGCGCCAAAATGAATCCACTCGGGATTTTTCTTCGTATTCTCAGTCAACTGCTCCCTGTCATACGAAGGCACATGATACCCCAAAGCCTCCCACGCCTCGCGCTCCTGTAAACCTGTTTTATCTAATCTCATATTAGTAACCATGCTCCCTTCTCAGTCTGCGAATTTGTGCCCTAAGCACAAATTTGCCGTGTGAAAAATTTATTTTTCACACTATAAACATGTTCCTTTCTCAGCCCGCTCACTTAGAATTACTTTTCGTAATCGCTTCCCAAAGTCCGTTCAAGTAAGTCGCGCCTAACGCCCTGTCATACAATCCATAACCCGGCATTGCCACCTCGCCCCAAATCATGCGGCCGTGGTCAGGACGGATTGGTCCCTCAAATCCAATATCGTAAAGCGCCTTCATAATCTCATACATATCAAAGCTTCCGTCCGACGACAAATGTGCCGCTTCCTCAAAATCACCCGGATAATTGTGCTGCAAATTCCTCACATGCGCAAAGTGTACGCGCCCCTCAAGCGCTCGAATCATACCCGGCAAATCGTTATCCGGATTTGTCCCGTAAGAACCTGAGCAGAACGTAACGCCGTTATGCGGATTATCCACCATCTTCATCATGCGCTGAATGTTCGGCAGATTCGTAATAATACGCGGCAGTCCGAACACGCTCCACGCAGGATCATCCGGATGGATTGCCATATTAATATCATACTTGTCACAAACAGGCATAATCGCCTCCAGGAAATACTGCAAATTCGCAAACAGCTTTTCCTCGTCCACATCCTTGTATAACCCAAACAATTCCTTAATGCGCTCCATGCGCTCCGGTTCCCAGCCCGGCATCACAAAGCCGTTCGTATCGCCCGAAATCGATTCAAACATTTTCTCGGGATTTAAGTTATCAACCGTCTCCTGATGATACGCCAATACTGTCGAACCGTCAGGGCGCTTTCTTGCAAGCTCCGTTCTCGTCCAGTCAAACACCGGCATGAAATTATAGCACACCATATGAATATCTTCCTGTCCAAGCTTTTCCAATGTCTTAATATAATTTTCAATATACTTGTCGCGTTCCTTCAAGCCAATCTTAATCGCATCATGGATATTCACGCTCTCAATACCCGCAATGTGCAGTCCGCCTGCGGCTACCTCCGCCTTCAGCGCGCGAATGTCCTCAAGGCTCCACTCATCGCCGGGCGCCGTGTCGTAAAGCGTCGTAATTACGCCCTTTACTCCCGGAATCTGCCGAATCTGCTCCAGCGTCACCGAATCCGATTTGCTCCCATACCACCGTAATGTCATTTCCATAAAAATATGCTCCTTTCTTTCCCAACTATATTTTTTCAATTGTTACCGTTATTAAAACCATTATTAAAACCATTGATTGATAGACAGCCTGCCGTTTTTATTCGGCAAATGCCTCCCTGTGCCGCCTGATATAAAAATTCAATGCCACAATCAAAGCCAGGTCAATCAGCACCACCACGACAATCGAACTCATTCCGTACGCAATCCCCGCGCTCTCAGCAATCCGTCCGATAATCATCGGCATCAAAATCGACCCAAAACTTGCCAGCGTCAGAATAAAGCTCCACGCCATCGAATACTTCTGAATCAGCCTGCCGCAAAACGACACGGTTGTCGGATAAATCCCCGCCATGCTGTAGCCAAAACCCATAATGCCGATAATAATTGGCACCGTGCTCTTCGAGAACAACAGCCAAAAGAAAAATCCCACAAAACCGACGCCCATGACAAGCAGAAGCTTCTGCTTTTCCACTTTCCCTGACAGCGCGGCTGCGGTAAGCCTGCCTGCTAAAATCATCACCCACAAAACACTTGCCATAAGCTGTGACAGCGCATCACTCAGTAATTCCGTATCCACAAAGTACGTTATCAGCCAGCCAATAACACCCTGTTCCGCGCACAGATAAAAAAACAGCGTAAAGGTACACAGATAAAACAACGGTTCCTTAAAAAAACCGACACCACTGTCATTTTTCTTCTTCTCTGCTTTCTCATTTACAGGCTCCGAAATCGGAACCATGAAGTACAAAATCCAACTCAGCACACCCATCGCAATCATAAAATAACATGCATAAACCCAGCCTTCCGCATTGCTGCGCGTCAAACCGGTAAGCAACATCG
>CAMWNY010000015.1 GCA_947175775.1 uncultured Lachnospiraceae bacterium
AGATACGGTACGGCGTTACTTCCCTGCTCAGATACGGGTTTAGGATGTACCCGATGCCTAACAGGATGCTGACTATCATAACGGCGACACTAAACTTGTCCGCCTCTTTCTCGATAAAATCTCCAAAGCCCTGAATGGATTTTTTTACATATCTGTCAATCAGCCACATAATCAGACCAATCAGAAAAATGCGCGCAATAATATCCGCCCACACATTCCGGTGAAAAAAAAGAATGGAAATCTCCAGCGAACCGATGACGAATACCGCCATCAGATAAAAAACCAGCGCCAGCTTATAAAACGACAGATAAATGGACTCCCCGCTAATCCAAATGGCAAAAACCATAAAGCACAGGTACATGGCAAACGCCACCATCCGCACACAGCTATTCCAGTCCACCATATACCAAACACATCCCCCAAACGCCACTGCCGTGCAAAAAAACGCATAGCACAGGATTGTCTTTTGGGGACGGAATCTTGATTTGCTGATTTGCAGGAATATTAAAATCACTCCAATCAGACTAATGACAAAACGCGTAAACGCAATATAGACTGAACCACCTAACATATCTGAAACCCTACTCCTTTCAAAATCTGCAAGCTTGTAAGTATACGCAAAAACTTGCCGGATATTAAATCTTACTATATCAAATAAGGGTATGACGGCAAGGCGTTTGGTACGATTCGCATGTTTCAGGGTACAATTTGTCATTTTATGGTAAAAAATATGTAAAATGGTCTGCCGATAACAAAAAGAAGAAAGCGCTGTAAAATACCTTGCATTCGCATATGGCATGTAATAAAATAAAGACACTTACAAAAACGGTGCAGAATGAACGATTGCTGCCGTCTGTTTCTCAGAAAAATTCTAAATTTCATACAGGGAAAAGAGAAAGGAGTATCACGGTATGGCATTACCATTGGAAAAGAGTTATACAATTGAAGATATTTACGCGCTTCCGCAAGGACAGCGGGCGGAATTAATCGACGGGCAGATGTATATGATGGCGCCGCCAAAACGAGTTCATCAAAAACTGGTTCTCAAGCTTGCCAAAATTATTGATGATTATATTGACAGCAAGCATGGGGACTGCGAAGTTTACCCGGCTCCGTTTGCCGTATTTTTAAATGAAGATGACCGAAATTATGTCGAACCGGATATTTCTGTCATATGCGATAAAAATAAATTAAACGATAAAGGCTGCAACGGAGCGCCGGACTGGATTATTGAGATTACTTCGCCCTCCAATCCGCAGCATGACTATGGGATTAAACGTTTTAAATACCGTACTGCCGGCGTACGGGAATATTGGATAGTGAATCCCGAAAAGAAATCCATTATTGTTTATGATTTTGAACATGAGCAGCAAACGAATCAGTATTCTTTTGAGGATACGGTTCCTGTGTGTATTTATGAAGATTTGAAGATTTGTATTGAAGAGATTCTTTTATAATCTGTGATGACGTCGGGGAATTACACCCGTTAGAAACGCGCACTGCAAGGCGCACTGTAAAGGGGCAGAACCAAAAATTGGTCCTGCCCCTTTGTAATCCTTACAAATCTTATTTCGTTTTTGTAATGCATATTATTTTGTTTTCTGTACTTTTGCTTTCTTTGTAAGGGAAGCGCTGCTCTCCTCCGCTATATCTCCATTATATCTATCGATATGAACGTAGTACGAACCATACTCATACCCTCCCCCATACAGTGATGTCTCAAGCCAAACAGTTTCGCCGCTGTTCATCTCATATACAATGGAAAAATTATTTCTGCCACCGCTTTCATCATCATATTTGAGCATATTTCCAAGCGTATCATACAAATAAGCCTCTGTATCACTGTAGTCTTCTGTAGATGCAGAGTAGAACACATACGCTCCGCTTTCCGGCGCCGTGAATACAAACCGGACTTTTTGCATATCCCTGCTTACAAAATATTCATACGGCGTATGATTTATATTGTCTACAATCGCCATAGTAGAGATATTAAGCATTGCTTCGCTTTCATTTGTATAAATCCTGATCACATAATCCGTGCCATAAGTCATATCATACGTTTCTGCGCCGCACTGGCTATAATCAATTGTCTTTAACAATGTACTCATATCCTTGGCGCTATAAATTTCCATTTTGGATATTCCACGCTGATCCTCATAGAAAAACTCAAATTTATGATTTCCAGCTGTCTCGCAAGAATAGATATAATCAACATACCCTACATAATCAGAATCCTCTATATCAGCATAAACGTAGTTTTCTCCCCTATGTAAGATTGTTGATTTTGCTTCCTCTATATAGCGGAAACTAACGCCTATATCCGTATTATCCTGTCTCGCCGTTATCTTAAGATACGGTACAGTACTTTCACTATCCGGTACAAATCTTTGCGTGCTGACGCTTGTGCCTTCGCCGACAAAAATAGCCTCTTTGTCAAGAGAGGGAAGATATTCCACTCTTACATTCTTATCCGCAATGACGTCAAACTGCAAAACGTATCCCGCATAAACCCTTACATATACAACCTCGTTGCTGTTTGCGGTAATATGCTCCGTTACGCTTTCATCCTCTAAATACAGACCTTTTCCATAATACGAAATGGTATACTCTGCGGTATCCGTTTCATTCTCAGGATCTACCTGAACAATATATTTCCCTGCAGTAAGTCTGAGCGCTCCCATCGGGTTAACTATCGGTGAATCTTCCACCCCAGTCCAGCCCGAACTTCCTTCATTCAGCTTATATGCATCCACATAACTTCGTGTCTGCGAAGAAACGACATACATTCCTTCCTTTTCCGCAGTCATTTCCATATATGCCGCACCCTTGCTGACGTCAAGTGTCCGCGCCGTGCCCAAAGACGTCGGTGTTACATCTTCTTTGACGATGGTTATTGTTTCCTCTGTATTGTTGTTATGTGAGAGCTTCACCAACGCGGCGCCTCCGCTCGTAATATATGCAAGAGCGCCGGAGTGGGTATTTCCTACCTCTACCTGCATACTTCCTTTGTCAGCGCCTCTAAACGAGTAAAGACCTGTTTCTTCAGCCGTAAAGCTATACGTCGTTCCAACCGTTAATACATTTTCACCCAACTTAAGCGTTTCAATCAGTTCCTCTTCTATATACGAAATCTTAACCGTTCCATCCTGGTCTGCACGGAAACCAATATAAGCCGCGTTGGACACTGTTGCAATTGCTTCCATGCTTGATAAGCCGCTATTTCTAAAGGAATTGTCATCTAATAAGGAATAGTCAATAGATGTTTTCGCTGTCGTGTAGTAAATACCCCCAGCCGCCTCAACATTGATTGCAACATTGCAGCTTGTTCCCGGCGTAATGCTTACATACTGATACTCGCCTGCTTTCAGCGTAAACTCGGTTCCTTCCGCGGCGACCGGCTTAATCTCCTGTTTCACCGCGCTGATTGTGTAACTCTTTAATGCCTTATCTGTATACACTGCATCAAAAATAAACTTCTCATCTTTTTGCAGCCAATTATTTGCACTAATCGGATTATTTGTACCCGAGCCATTCTCCTGCCAGCACCGATACATTTCAACAAGATTCCCTACTGGCGTTTCTTCTTCTGTTTCCGTCTCTTCGCTGCAGGTAAATGTGTATATTCCGTCTTCCGGTGCAGTAAATACGACACGGTATCTCTCTGACGGCATAACGTCCGTTGCGTTCACCCGAAGCGTTCCGCCTGCTGTAATATCATGTGTCTCCATCATGCCGAACTGGAGTTCAATATTGGCAGAAGGCTTCTGCTCGTACCATACTGCCCAATAAACTGTTTCATCCTTATCTAAAAGATATGTTTTTGCCAATGATTCCACAATATGCAAATTAGCTGCATCCAATGAAGTACACTCTGCCATTAACACCTCTTCCGATGCCTTCACCCTATATACACCTGCTTCAGGCGCCGTGTAAGAATACCAGCTGATATGCTCTTTCTTTACATTGTTTACATCGATTGTTGCCTTTCCGCTTTCAGTGACATCCGTTACTGTTTCCGGCGTTATTGCGGAAGCTGAAACCGTAAAGTTTACTGCCGTTTCAGAGCTTACATTATTAACCCTAAAGACAAGTGTTTCATTTATTTTATTATAGAATGTATAATACGTATTTGTAAATGTTGCATATTGTGCTTTGCCGCTAAGCTCCTCGAAGTCTGCTGTCACGCCCTCTGTCAGACCGTCAAGCATAACTGCGTATCTTCCTGTCTCCGGCAGCTTAAAGCTTACATATAAGTCTTCACCCTGCTTTAACTCTGCAGACACGCTCTGCGTAAGCGTCAGCGCCTTTACGTCTCTCTTTGCGGCAGTCAGTGTATACCCCAAATCCGCCGTACGTGCATAAACAACAATTGTGTAGGTATCTTCTGAGCCCAATGTCAAATCAAGCGAACCATATACAGATGAAAATCTCGCATCTCCGTTCTTTGCGTAATACACATTGTAATTACCTGTTGCATCGCTTATTGACACCGCATACGTTCCTTCGCCGCTGATGCTATACCAGTTCGCCTTTCCAACTTCCGCAATTTTCTCATCCTTCTTTTCCACAGGCGTTGCCGCAGGTGTAATATCCGTAGGATTCATCGCAGTTAAAGTCGTCGTAACTTTCGCTTTCTCGGCTCCTGTACTGCATGTTACTTTTGCGTAAACGCTGTCATTAGCAGCAAGGTACACCACATTCAGAGTCGAATCGTAGTCTATATAACCGTTATTCAAATTTGCATAATAAGCCACTCTTGCATTAGCACTAACGCCCTCTTGTTCAGAAGCCTCAGCTGTAATCTGGTAATAACCGGGTCTTGAAGCCTTAAAGCTATACCAAACAGATTCTCCGCTTGCAAGCTCTTTTTCCTTCTTGTTATTCTCAAGCGTCATTGCCTCAGCTGTAATCTGTGTTACCGCAAATGTCACCTTTTTGGCTGCACCGCCAGCGTTTTTCACCTCGTAGTAAGCAGTCTCGCCTGCATCAAGTGAAAACTCCGCTGCAAATCCCATATTCCTCATGGACTCAAGATCTTTATAACGTATCACCGTTACGTCTGTTATGTCAGCGCCGGTAAGCGCCGCTTTATATCTTCCTGTTTCAGAAGCCGTATACTTAAACCACTTCGATTCTCCTGCCCCCAGTTCAAACTCTGCATTTGCAAGAACTTCTGGATTCAAAAGCGTAACCGTTATCGTATACTCTACATCCGCATCATTTGCCGTAAGTCTTACGTCAAAACCGTTCCCCTGCTTATAATATTCCGACTCCGGCACAACGCCGCTTACCGTTCCGTTTCCAGCTTCCGTCAACTGCTTTATTTCTGTCGCAAACATATAACGCGCATCCGCCGGCGCCTTAAACTGAAGCCATCTTGTCTCTCCAGCCTTTAACGTGCCTTTCCATGTATCCGTAAATACTTCCGCGGAAAGCTTTGCAATCTTAATTGCAGTTTTTGTCTCTGTCACCGTCTCCAATGTATAATATCTGACGTAAACCTTCTGCCCTGCAGAAAGCTCCAAAGAACCTGTGCTCACTGCTCTTCCCAAATTAATCGTGTCAAGCAGCACATTGCCATCCTCATCATATACCTTTACATAGACAGGAACTGTCTTGTCATCGGAAACCTTGATTTCCTCTGCACTGAATACATAAGTTCCCGCTGTCTTTGCAGTAAACTCATAGCCTCCCGCATTAATTGCCGCTTCGGTAGTTTCTTCGCCGATGCTGTCCGCTGCGCCTGTAATTTTCGATACATTCACAGTTACCGTCGTCTTCGCAGTATCGGAAGAAAGGCTAAAGTATACAATATCTCCTTTGTTAAAGGTATAGTCGCCTTCAAGTGGTATTGTATAGCCCGAACTGCTCGTGCTGTTTGCCCGGCGTACAGTCAGATTCGGCACTGTATCTCCTTCTGCCGCAGCTGTTATTTTAACATGATATAATCCTGCATCTTCAATTTTCAGCTGCACCCACGCTTCCTTATCCGCTTCCTCAAGCGTAATTGTCGATGCCCCTGACGCTGCAATGGACTCTGCTGCCGCAGTTACGGTAAGATCTGCTTTTATTTCTTCTTCCGTGCCGTTTACGACTGCAATATAAAGCTTCTCATCCTTTTCCAATGCCCTCTTTGTTCTGCTGTCAAACTGCGCACTTGTAATGTCGCTATAAAAGCGCAGAGCAAGCGCATCCGATGAAATACCGAATGTATATTCCATATCCGTCGGCGCCGTAAATACATACCAGTTTGTTGTCTTTGCCGGTACTGCAGCTTCCTTTAATCCGTCCGTTGTTACGGTTCCTGTTACAGTACGTTTTCCAACCGTATAAGTACCCGCCATAAGGCTTATGACTTTTGTTTCGCCCTGCTTCATTCCGCCGAGCTCTCTAACCGCCGTATCGTTTCCATTCTGATATACCGAATAATAATTGTCTTCAGGCGCTGTAAATACGACGCTTCCAGCCTCCTTTAACGTAATGCCCGACATATCCATTGACTGATAAATGGTTCCGTTTGCACTAAGAGACACTGTTGTTCTTGTTGTACCAGACAACTTGTATACCTTAAAGTATAATGTCTCACCCTGCTTCATTTCCTGTGCGTATGTATAACCCATGTTATTCTTACGTCTTCCGTCCGCGTCAAATACAAGCATGCTGCTATCAGAAGTAAACGTATATCTTCCATAAGCAGGCGCTACAAATTTCGCCCTCATGCCTTCGCCGCTCATAAGCGCTGCCTTTACAGGATTATCAATTGAGAGGAGCTGTTCCTCACCATACTCAATTCCGCTTTCATTCGGATCGCCCTCGTCAGGCTCCAAATCGCCGAAGTAATAGCTCGCCTCACCTACCGCATTTACGATAACGGTCCATCTCGCAATAATTCTCTTGGTAAGCTTTGAGCTGACCTCAATCTTTGTGGTACCTTTTCTGAGCGTCTTTAATGTGGCAGTATACGTACCTGCGTTTGCCTTAACAGACGCCACCTTTGTATTTGTGCTCTTCCATGTCAGCGTGTCGCTCTGACGGTTCTTTGCTTCTGAATTCTCAGGTTCTGCGATTAATGTGTAGGTATTATTAGAGGTCAATGTCGGATACCCGCTTAAATATGTACTGTTTCCAACCGAAACATCAATACCTCCGTCAGCAGTCATATACTCACTGCCTGGCAGCTTGCTGAATTCAAAAAAGCTTCCGCCATGCTCATACGGATATGCTGCCGGTATATCCGTTGTCTTAATACCCTTGCTGGATTCCTTAGAAATCTGATCTAAATAGCACGCTGTTACAGATACCGTATAAGACGACTTGCGCGTAAAACCGCCAAGCGTCGTCGTTAATGTCATTAAATTCTTCTTTGCATCATAGATGTGGTAGAAGTCATCAAACATATTGTAATATCTGTCGCTTACGATTCTCTTAGACGCATCCTTCACCTGTATTCTAAAATATACCTGGTTTGAAGATTCCGTCTCCGTTGTATTCAGCCATTCCCAATCGGTATCCAGCAGCGGATATGTGAAGGAAATCGTTGCATACTTGTCTGTTATCGTAGTAGCCTTAAGACCCTTTACCGGATCAATTGCACTTGATGTAATTGTAATTGCACTGACAGCGCTCTCCGCACCCAGACTTGCATCCCTTACACCAATTGTTATCGTGCCATTAGGTTTTGCTGCCGTCACTTCTCCGGCATAATCTCTTCTCAGGAAATCATCAATTCCCGATCCCGTATTAACTATAATAAAGCTGTCCTTATCGCCTTCTACACCATATCGAATGTCCACAGCCTTGCCCATGCCTATCTCTTCCATAAGATAGCTATAGTCAATATATCCTGTGAGCTTTGTCTTATCCTCATAGTACGTCATTAAATCATACAGATTAACCTTCTGACCTACCTTGAGCTTCGCGCTCTTTGCAATCTCCATACGGTCAGCCGTTGCCGTGATAATAAACGGTACAATTGCGTACTCCTGCGTCTGCGTATCAACTACAAGAACATATACAAGTCCGACGCCGGTTAAGGTAAGCTTACCTTTCTTGTCAATTTTGGCAATGTCCGTTGCCGCGCTCCATATTGAACCCAAATCACTTATGTCAATATCTTCGCCGTTATAGCTCTTGCTTACATAATAGTTCAGTGTCGGCTGCGCGTATGTTTTTGCAGTATCCTTATCCAAAGGAAGCACATACTCTTTCCAGTCCGGAGTATTCACTGTCGAATCCGTGAAAATTTCTTCAAACCAGCCTGTCGTAATGGTTGAAACACTCTTCTCTGACAGCGGTACCATATAGATGTATTCATCCAAAAGCTCATTGTATTTATAATACTTCTCTTTATCAAATCCGATTCCTAATTCACAAACCTGCGGAAGTGACATCAGGAAGCCCTTTGCACTGCCTGCCTCGGATGCTACAACTGTCGTACCGTCTGCAAGTGTTCTGATTCCGCTTACATTTCTGACATAAACCGTATATTCTTTTCCCGGTTCAAGTCCCGTTACCAAAACATCTGTCATCGCACCCTTAGTTGTTGATGCTTCCGTATTGTATACCGGTTTTGTGGCAAATCCTGCACTCTTCCAATCTCCGTTCTTAATCGCAGGAATCTTATCCTTAAACGCAGTATCTTTTAAGTTCTTGCCTTCCAGCACATAAATCTCCCGTCTGTAACCGTCTGCTACTGCAGGATATGTGACAATTGCACTTCTGTCATATGCCTTAACGCTCTTAATCTTCGGAGCCGTAACGTCTGCCACACTGATTTTTACTGTGGCACGCTTTGCACCTTCAATCGGCTGCTTTTCGCCATTTTCGTCTAAGTAGCAGGGAATTGCCTCTACTGCACCGGCTCCCTTGCTGAGCGCTACTACCGCGCCTGTATCTGATACGCTCAAAACAGCCGTATCCTTTGTCTCATATTTTAAGCAAATCACATCATCAAGATTTACCTTTACAACCTTCACGTCAAGCTGCTGTTTTTCGCCCACGATCATCTTTGTAACCGGCGAATTAAATCCAAGGCTCTTTGGTGCAACTGCCTTTGACAAGTCGTCCTCAAGCACAACACCTGTGCAGTTCACCGTGAATGTCTCTACGTATCCGTTTTCCCAACGAACCTGGAAGCTCTTCTGTACGTTGTTCGTCACATCCTCTTTTGTAATCGGAATGGCAACGCGTAACACACCTGTGGCTTCATCTTCTTCTACTACATATCCGCCAGCTTCTTTTAAACTGTTCTTGTATACAAATCCCTCAAAAGCTGACGCAACAAAACCGTCATCTCTATTACCGTTTTCATAATACTCTTTGGGAGCATTTACGTTGTAAATCAGGAAGTTTCCACTTATGGTCTTGCCGTCTTCATCCTGTACCAAATTATAAGAATACGGCACGCCTTCCTTTGCGGCAATCGTATGCGTCATTCCATCAACATAATCCTTCACAGAAGTATTATATCTTGTTACAATCGCATTTCCTCTTACCGGCTTAAATTCCGTCTTTTCAAACTTTGCCTCGTAATTACGGCTAAAAGCAAAGACTTTATTCAAAATGCTGTTATAGTTTACTCTTGTTGCAACCGCATAATAGGTCTTGTCGCCCTTTAATACGTTATTCAATACAGCTGTCTTTGCGTCAGCCTCGCGAATAACACCCGTTACCGAATTAATCGCCGCCAAATTCAGACCCGTCTCTTCATCGTAAATTCCCTCGAAGAATGGACGTTCTGATTCCAAAATATCACTTTCAGCTAAAATTATATAACCATCTACAACATTCCTGTAAACAGCCGCTGTACCTGCCGTAATAGTTTCTTTTACCATCGGCTGAACTGTAATGCTGCGCGGTGTAATCTCGTAACCCGTTATACTTACTTCGCCATCATAAGGCTTATAATTCTCGTCTCCAAGGAAACGAACCTGTAACGTATATTCGCCAACGTTAACCGCCTCGTCTAATCCGTACTCATTGTACTCGCTACAATCCCATTGATATACCAATGCAATGTTTTCCACCGGCTGACCGTCTTTTACAGTCACAACCGAAATTGCATCCTTAGGAATATCGAACGACTGTGCATCATACTTCTTAATCTTATTTGCAATCTTTGACTCATCAACTGATATGGAAATCTCCGCCGTACCCATCTTTTTCACTTCAATGTCAAGCGCACCGCTGAGATAATACTGGCGTTTATTATCCTTATCAAGCTCATAGCTCTGATAATACTTATCTAAGAGCTCGTCATTAATGATTACTTTTGCCCTTAATCTGTATTTGCAATCCTCTTCAAAGGCGCCTTCTACTGCTTCCGTCCACTCGCCCGTAAGATTATTCTGACGCTCTACCACATAGGAAATCTCATAATCCAAGCCCTCTTCCCATGCCAATACCTCACCAAGCGCTATCGGATCCAGCACATTATTCGTAATCGGTTTTACCACGTTGAGAACGCTGTCTAAATAGTCATCCGTAAACTCACGAATAGAAACGCCTGTATAGCTGACAAGCGCCGCGCCCTCTGACAATCCGATTTCTGCCTGAACCTTCTGCTTTTCAATTACATAAGGTCCAACCTGAGCCGGTTTTGCCGCTACTGTTGCGCCTGAGGCGTCATGATATGAAATAACAAGCATATACGTGCCGACTGCATAAGGTGACACGCCAATATACTGATTTCCATCAATGTCCGTATCATTCTTGTCAAACAGCACTTCTGTTCCAAGCTTATATTCAACTGTTTCATTGCCTTGTGCATCTGTTGTTACGATCTTCTGTGCCTGATACCATTTGTATGTAAGCGTACCGTTTTCTCCTGCAGTTGCCTTTTTATAATCTGCTCTCTTTTCATAAAACGGTTTGCCGTCAAATATTTTTATTTTCACATCATTTGCATACGCATCTGTATTAATCGTTACAAGAGCTGCCTCTGTAACCGTAACATCTGCCGCATATTTGCTAAGCGCATCAGAAGATAAATCTACCTTATGGTTTGTATCTGCCCCGTTTGTTCCGTGATCATTGACGTCTGTAAGATTTGCTGTGCCATTTGCATAATAAACAGCCTTCTTTCCGCTAAATACAACTCTGTATTTTGCCTTAGGATTACCGTCTACCGAACCTGCAATCAGCGCCTCTCCATTATTGTTTGTATAATCGCTATACTGAACCGTTCCGTCCGCATCTTTTACCGGCTTACCTTCAGCATCAAGCATCAGTTTTGCTGCTTCCAGCGTAAATACGAGCTCATACGGCTGTGTCTTAAATTCATTGTGATAAGAAACACCCCAAAACGTATCCTTGCTGAAATCTGCCACTGCCTGATTGTCCGCTGTTTTGAGCACCTCATACTCTACATTCTTAAGAATATCGCTCTCAGACATGCCGCTGGCATATTCCGTTACGGTTAATGAAGGCTTTACGTATACGGAAACAGGAGTCACCTTCACATCGATGCTTTCCTCGCATTCCGCATATCTGCCTGTCGTATCCGTAAAAGTAAGTACCAGCTTATAGCTTCCGGCATTTACAGGAGCTTCCTCTTCACCCATCTTGATACCGTCAGCATCTGCCCACTCCGCTGTAATTGCAGGGTTGGCAATCTCCGTATCTGTCAGTTTGCCGTCTTCATCTTCAGCCTGATAAATTACTTTTACCGTATAATCCGTTCCCGCTACGGGAAGCGCCACCTTCTCACCTGTATATTGATATTCAATAAGCTTTGGAAGTGTGATTTCCATGCTTGTTTCAATATCGCCTGTAAGACTGATGACAATCATTTCTGTCTCTGCAAGCTTATAATTTGCATCATTCAGCTCCACACTGACAGTATATGCATAGTCTTTACTCTTTTCAAAAACAGTATTTGCATCATAAGTAAGGTTTGTACCTGTTACCGCATCCACAAGCGTAACATCAAAACTCTTTACAAATACGTCTTTATTCAAAATTTCATTTCTATTATTAAGCGTATAGTTTTCCTTCACGCTATCTACAAAAGACGTGAGGGTTTCTCCTATTTTTACGCTTTTGGGCAGGTCCGCAAGCTTAAGCTCTGCCTGTTCAATTCTAAAGTCAATACCTGCCGCAGCCGCGTTGCACACGTTTGCCACCGCATCCAAAGAAATCTCCAGTCTGTATGCTCCGGCATCTGTCGGCGTTTCACCGGCTGCCAAATCAACCGTGTAATTGCCCTCAGCATCTGCCTTTTTCCATTTGTAAACCAGATTCGATTTCAGATTGCCTTTTGACTGACCGTCTACCTTAACCTCAATTGCATTATTGGAATTGTTCTTAATTGTGTCATTTACAAAGTTGTCAAAAATACCTGTTCCTGTGTATGTACCGATTACAACATCATCCAAATATGTCAAATTAGAACTCACATAATTTTTTACATTCTTTGTTGTAATCTCTGTCGCAAGCGCAGCATCTGCATTTACTTCCGCTACGTCTGTTACCTCTTCAGCGTTTCCTGCTGTCTGTTCTGTCTCCACCTGTGTTGTAACTTCAGTCTCTGCCTTATTGTCATTCTCCGCCTTGGCTGTTCCTGTTTCCTGTACTGATTCGGTCTCAGAGGATTCGCCTTCCTCTGCCTCTTCCGAAGCTTCCCCTACAGTACTTACAGGAGCATCGTTTGAAGATTCTGCATTCTCGTCGACAGCTTCACTTTCTTCGAGAGCCGATTCTTCAACCGCCACGCTATCCTCGTACTCTGCAGCAAACGCAGTGGTCGGCATTGAACCAAACACCATGCTCACGCTCAAGAGTAAAGGTAACGCTCGTTTTAACAGTTTCCGTTTCAACATTTTGTGTCTCCCTTTCCCTTTCCTATTGAATCAAATTATATACGCCTTCTAAAGAACACAATCAGGCATACTGTAACATTACAATTGTACACTTTACAAAAATTTAATACAAGTATAATAATTACTATTATTTTGTGCATTTATCATAAAAATGTGATAATTTTACACAAGTAGACATGCTGCATTATTGGTAAAATTTACAATTTATATTTGAATGCCTTTATTGGGTGACCGTGTGCACAAACAAACAGGAGAAAACCTTTTTCAGATTTTCTCCTGCTATATGTGTAAAAATTACAATCTTGCTAGCTTGTTTTAATTATTTTATCTGCTATATCAGATATAACTTTTGTATCAGAAGCTACGATTGTAGTCTTCTTTTTATTTTGCAACAACAACAATCTTAGCTTCTACTTCCGCAGAACCTGCCATTGCGATTACTGTGATTACGTCGCCTGCCTTCTTGCCAGTCGTTGCAATCGTGAGCTTCTTATTCGTTGCAGTCTTTGACGCAGGAATAAGTTTCATTTCACCTGTTGTCTTATCATAAGTATACCACTTAACGGTATCATTTGCTTTCTTAGGTGACTGCTGCTTGATATTAATTGTAGCAGCTTTTCCCTCTTTAACAGTTACGACATTAGACTTCAAGATAATTTCTTCACACTTCGGTGTTGACTTAATTGTGAATGAAATCTTCTTTGTTGTAAATTTACCCTTCGCATTCTTATATACAGATGAAACTGTAATCTTAGCGGAACCGTCACCAATTACCTTAATTCTGCCATCATCTACTGTAGCCACTGTTTCTTTGCTGGATGTCCATGAAACTGCATCAAGACCAGGAGCCTTTGTAGGATCTTTAACGGTTGCAAAGTAAGTAGCCATTCTGTTTGAATTCATGTTAACAGTCTTCTTATCTACACTAGTAAATCCAGTCGCACCAGTTTTCTTATCAACTATTACTACACCCTTAACACCTGTAAGCTCAACGTCACTCTGATGTACTGTAAATTTCTTTACTGTCTCTGCCGGTATACCTAATTTCTTGTTTGCCGGCTCAACTTTTACAGAAGTTATTTCTTTGCCATCATAGTTAAGTTTTGTTACCAAATCATTTACAGGTGTAATGACAGGATTAATACCCGCTTTTGCTTTTACTACTTTCTTCTCATCCTTACTATCAATAACAACCTTAAGTTTATCCGTATTCTGCTTCGGCACTCTCTCAATTACAATCGGAGTCGTCTTTCCTGAATATGTCTTGTCATTCTTAATTGTTGCACTCTTTATCTGAAGTAACTTTGCAGTAACCGTAACGTTAACCTTTGCAGTCTTACCGCTTGTTGCAGTTGCCGTAATAGTCGCCTTACCTACTGCCAAACCTTCAAATTGAACTTTATTATCTTCCTGAGGAATAATTCTTACAATTCTGTTATCGCTTGATGACCATGTAATATCATCTGTTGTCGGATTTCCGCTCTTTGTAGTTGCAGTTACTTTTAATGTTCTAGCCTTTCTTTCACCTACAGGAAGAAGCTTCCACTCGCCGTCTACTTTCTTATAATCTTCATCAATAGCATAAGCCGGCTTCTTGTTATCCATTACCATCTTCGTAACAGGATAACCTTCGCTCAGAACAACCTCTGCCGTTGCTGGTATTCCGTTTGCCGTTGCTGTAATTGTAACTTTCAGTGCATCTTTATCCTTGAGCTTCTTGTCAATCTTAAATGTACCGTCATTGCTCTTTGTAACAAGTTTGTTAGCGAGCTTCTGTTTCTTGTCGTCGCCATCAAACTTATACGTAAATGTAACAACGTCAAATTCCTTAGGTGATCCAAATGACACATAATCCATCAAATCATATGTATGACCTGCATACAGCTTATTATCAGGTATGTTCAAATGAACTGCCGTTACGGTATTTTTAACCATTACCATAACTCTTGCCATATAATCAGCTTCGCCGTCATTATCAACATCAATGCTTGCCGTAATGCTTGCAAAACCACCGTTATATGCGTTAATCGGACAGATTGCCCTGCTGCCCTGTCTTGCAGCCGGTCTGATAATTTCTAAGTTTGAAGATCTCCATGTAATCTTCTCCTCAATTGCCTTTTTCTGTTCATCAGTAATAGATTTCTCGTCCTCATACTGAACCTCTGCCACAAGGGTCTTGGTTGTTGTTTCCGATAAATTGATTACAGTCGATGCTGTCACCTTATCATTTTCTTTAATTGTAATACCTTTAACCTTTGTCAGTTCATCCAATACTGTAGTATTTGTGTTCGTTGATGAAACCGTACCTGTACCTGTATCAAACGGATCATGCTCATCTACGCCATCAGAAACCCAAAAGTTATCAGCAAACTCCGAAGCAAATGCTGTCATCGGCGTTGCTGCTACCATAGCAACCGTCATAGCATATGCTACCAGCTTTTTAATAAATTTTCCTTTCATAGCACCTTCTCCTCCATGTGTAATTTTTACTCTGTAATTATATATCCGCTAAATTTAAAATGCAAGCGTTTTTTGACCAAAGAATGACTTCCATAATATTTTTGTACGAATTGTACACAATTTTGCATCAATCCTCAGCTCTTTTAACACTAATGCCTGCCTTATCTTCCGTATGAATGCACACTTCTGTGTTTTTTATTGCCGCATTTCCGTCCGGATCCAGCAAGCCGAACTCCAGCTTTTTCACCCGAAACTGCACATCCTCCAAAATTTTTCTATTGGCTGATATAATGTCAGCCTGCAGCCCTGTCACAAACGTCTGAAAACCAATTATGATCATCATCGTCGCCAGAATCAGCGATTGAACATGTCCACCTCCGTTTCCGTTAAAATAAAAGAATAGAAAACGCACACCAATCATTGTACCGATAAAAATAAACACGCTGCTTATCATTGTAAATATTTTCATCGGCTTATACATCAGGACCGCGCGCAGGATAGTCAGCATAGACTTCTTAATATATGCTGCCATGGAATTCATAAGCCTCGACTTGCGAAGCTCCGGATTCGTATGCACGGGGACAGAGGTAATCGCCATTTTATTACGACCCGCCTGCACAATCGTTTCCAGTGTATAAGTGTATTCATTGTGCACGTTCACCCGCATTGCAGCCTTCCTGCTGTACGCCCTGAAACCGCTTGGCGCATCCGGAATATCTGTCTTTGACGCGACGCGTACAACCCAGCTTCCGAATTTCTGCAGTTTTTTCTTGATAATCGAGAACTCTTCTATTTCATCAATAGGCCGCTCGCCGATTACAATATCCGCCTCTCTTTTGAGTATCGGCTGTATCAGCTTGCCGATGTCCGAACCGCTGTACTGGTTGTCCGCATCCGTATTGACAATAATGCTGTCTCTTATAAACATATCACCCAGCCGACGAAACTCCTTTTGTAGATCTCGGTGGTCGCCGTATCATTA